>JABSOQ010000174.1 GCA_013216195.1 Bdellovibrionales bacterium | reverse complement strand
AAGTAAGGTACTCTTTCCCGCTCCAGACGAACCTACTATTGAGATCGAATCTCTCTCGGCGACTTCGAGATCTATACCCTTTAAAATCTCTAGCGACTCTTCCCCTTGAGTGTACACCTTCGTTATTGCGCGCGCCTTTAGCATATTCTAAGAGTCTCCATTTTCAGATCAAAACAACCTCGAGAGCCATCAAAGCTTCTCGTCTTTTTAATCATACCTCAAACCTTCAACTGGGTTTAACCCCGCCCCTCGGATTGCTGGCACCAAGGTGGCGACAAAGCAGATGCCAAGAGAGGCTGCGAAGATCAATACAAAATCAAAAAAACGGTAACTCAACTCAATTTTATCAAGTTGATAAACTTCGCTTGAAATCAGACTGTACTGCTGCTGATAAACTATGAGCCCGTAACAAATCAACAGCCCCAGCAAAATACCTAAGAAACTGCCGAGAAAACCCAAAGTCAAACCCTGCAAAGTGAAGATTCGCATGATAAAAGCATCTCGAGCGCCCATGGCTTTTAATATGCTTATATCTTTGTAACGACGAACCACTGATATGAACAGAGCTCCTGAAATGTTGAAGCAGGCCACAATGACTATGATTAGCAGCACAAAAAACACGATCATTCTTTCAAGATCAACAGCCTCAAAAAGATTGCGATTGCCATCTTTCCAGTCTTTGACAAAGTACTCGGTACCGAACTTCTCTAGAATAGCCAGCCCTGCAGCCAGAGCTTCTGCGTCGTCTTTTACTCTAATCTTGTAGCCTGAAACCCTATCGCCAACCGATGCAAAGTTTTGAGCCGCCTTGATGTTCATCAATATGTAGCGTGAGTCAAATTCATGGTGCCCAAACGAAACCACTCCCCTCACTTTAAACTTCCTGAGACGAGGTTTAAACTTAGAATAGTCTCGAGAAGAGACCACCGGTATTACCAGACGTAAAACTTCGCCAACTTTGACATCGAATCTCTTTTGAATGCCCTTACCAATCACTATGCCTGGTGGCTCTCCTTCACGCTCAGAAAAATCCAGCTCCCCTTTAACTAGACGTTTCTGAAGACGCAGAACCTGATGGATCTTCTCCGGATGAACACCTTCTACTCCAACTCCTGAAACCACACCTTTTTTTGCCAAGACCGCTTCCAAAAAAATAAAGGGCGTTGCAGCCTCAAACCCATTAATAAAGGGCTTCACTTCTTCGAGAGCTTTTGCCTGATCTTCAGTGCCACGTTTGAGAACCAAAAGGTGCCCCGAGACATCTATCACTGTCTTTTGCAGAGTCGTCTCGAAACCACTCATTACAGCCATGGCGACAACTAAAGAGGCCACCCCAATTGCCATGCCACCGATAGATAGCAGAGTCGTCAGAGGTACACCCGAATTGCTCCAAAAACAGTAACGAAAAGCCAAGCGAATCAAGCTCATTTTGCCTCGTGCCCTGTTGCCTGCATTTTAAGAAACGCCTCAATCGCTTTGTCGAGGTCTCCATCAAGAACTGATTGTGGGTTGCCTGACTCGTAATCTGTGCGATGGTCTTTCACCATTTGGTAAGGATGCAAAACGTAAGACCGAATTTGAGAACCCCACTCGTTGGCCTTCTTTTCACCAGCAGCTTCATCTTTTTCAGCCTGGCGCTTCTCAAGCTCCAGCTCATAAAGAGCCGCCTTAAGCATCTTAAATGCTTTATCTTTGTTCGCATGCTGACTTCTTTGGTTTTGGCACTGCACCACAACACCGGTAGGCTCATGAGTGATTCGAACTGCTGAGTCGGTACGGTTCACGTGCTGCCCGCCAGCCCCACTAGCTCGGTAAGTGTCAATGCGCAAATCTTCATCTCGAATCTCAATATCAATATCGTCATCAACTTCAGGCCAGCAGTAGACCGAGGCAAAACTAGTATGCCTTCTCGCATTCGAGTCAAAAGGCGAAATTCTGACCAGCCGATGCACCCCGTTTTCTGCTTTGAGGTTACCGTAAGCATACTCGCCTTCGATCAGCAAAGTTACCGACTTCACACCCGCCTCTTCACCCTCAGTCACCGAGACGACCTCAGATTTGTAATCATGAGAGTCCGAGTATCGCTCGTACATTCGGAGCAAAATACCTGCCCAATCGCAAGCCTCAGTACCGCCAGCGCCTGAGTTGATCGACAGATAGCAATTGTTAGTGTCCATTTCACCGCTCAGCAAACTTTTCAACTCAAGACTAGCCACCTTCTCTGCTAATGCCAGGAGCTCTGACTTCAGCTCCTCAAAAAGATCTTCGTCATTTTCTTCTTTAGCCATTTCAAGCATAACAGATGCATCTTCGACGCCAGAATTCACAGACTCCCAGGCTTCGATAGCACGATCTACCAGGCTCTTTTCTCGATTCACTTTTTGCATTTCCTCTGGTTTGTTCCAGAGATCAGGGTTTTGTGATGCTTGCTCTAGCTCTTGAGCCCTTTTCTTTTTGACGTCGATGTCAAAGAAACCTCCGCAAGTCAGAGGCCTTTTGGGCCATATCTTCGATTTTGCCCTTAATTTCAAAAAGTTCGGTTTGCATTGCCATAGTAATTTCCTCAGAAAATCTAGAGGTATCACATTTGAGGGCGACAATCATTGTACAGAAAGGGCATTCGGCAAGGTGCGTAAGATCTGAGGCCAATCGAGGCCTATTTTAGCTTCAGAAATGCATCGAAGAGCTTGTCTTGAATCTCAAACATTTGCCTGGCCTCTGCTCCACCATTCTCATGCTCGAAACCGAGCAAATGCAGCAAACCATGAAGTGTCATGTATGCCAGCTCATCTCTGTACGAGAGATGATGCTCTGAAGCCTGCTTCTTCAAAACTTCTGGGCAAAATATCAACTCCCCCAGCGAAGTTGGCTCCATTGGCTCAAAGCTCAAGACATCTGTGGCATAAGCTTTGCCACGAAACTGCATATTTAATGACTTTGCCTTTGCTCGGCTGAGAAACACTAACGTCAGATCTTTTTCTCGATCAGCCTTGCTTATCACTTTTCGCCGAATCAATCGCGTTTGGGTAAATTCGAGCAGCCGACTCAAATGCTGTCGGGGTACTCTTGACTTTGTTTGGTTCACGACGATCAGGTTCATCCTGCGCCGGTGCTCGATTTTTCAGTGCTCTCCACACGAACACCTTCAACCACAGCCTGTGATTTGTCTTCAGTGAGACTCTTCTGCTTAGGGTAGTCAATTCGCTGATGATAAATACCTAAGATAACTCGCTCAAAACAGTCTTCAATGATCGACAAGTCTTTCAGAGTGAGGTTGCATTCTTCAAGCTGACCGTCGAGAAACTTGCTTTGAATGATGTTCTTTACAAGAGTCTGCAAACGATGAGGTGTTGGCTCATCAAGTGAGCGCGCGGCAGCCTCGATGCTATCGGCAAGCATCACTAGAGCTGCCTCTTTAAATTGTGGCTTGGGCCCAGGGTATCTAAAGTCATCAGGCTTAATGTTGTCGATATTCTCGTCAGATTCTTCAATTGCTTTGTTATAAAAGAAACTGATCAGAGTTGTGCCGTGATGCTGAAGGATCCCATCAATAATAGGCTCACCCAAACCATGGCTAATCCCCATCTCAGCGCCGTCTTTTACATGGGCGACCAAAACCGTCTTACTCATATGAGGAGATATGTGATCATGGGGATTGTAACCCTGCCTCTGGTTCTCAATAAAGTACTGAGCGTGCTCCATCTTGCCGATGTCGTGGTAGTAGGCCATCACTTTTGCCAGAAGCGCATTCGCTCCAATAAGCTCAGCCGCTGCCTCGCACATACTTCCAACGATGAGACAGTGATGGTAAGTGCCCGGGGCCTTCACTATCATCTTCTTCATCAGTGGATGATTTAAGCTCGCTAATTCCAACAGTTTGACATCGGTCGTATAGTTAAACATAGATTCGAGTACCGGAATTACCATCATCGCAATCGCAGCGGCAAAAAGACCAGAGAACAAGCCGGCGCCAGCATGCCATAAGACATCTACAGTCAGGTTTGGCTCACCCAGCCGGGTGTACAGAGTTAATAGAGTCACAATAAGAGCATTAACAGCGCCAGTTCTAAGACCCGCCCAGTAAATATCGTTACGCTTTTGACAAGAGTAAACACCTCGGGCAGCTGCAATACCTCCAATAAGAGATGTGGTGAAAAACATGAAGTTCATGTCGACCATGAAGGTCAGCACCACCGACAAGAATGCTGTGAACAGCCAAACTAACTCGCCAGATGCCACCAACAAACCCACCAGCATCGGCCCAGCTGCTGCAGGGGCTGCAAACAGAAACACTGTTGGCGGAATCACAGCGCCAAATTTGTCTAAGAAGGCCGCATCTGCAATAAACAAGAAGACTTTAGACACAAAAACCACAAGTAAGGTCACGATACCCATCGCCATCAGATCTTTTTGCTTCACCTTCACTCTGTTCGTCGTGAAACGTCTGATGTACGAGAAGAAAACCATGACCAGGGCGGTAAACAAAGCCGCAATAACCAAAGACATAAAATCTGTTCGTCTATCGCTTTTAAGAGTGTCGATCTCGTTGAGCAGAGTCGCGTGGATCGGTAAGATTACCGAGCCTTCACTTACAATCGTTTGATTCTTCTTGATCGAAATTTGAATCGGCAAAACGGCCTCTCTTGCCTTTTGACGACGAGTTCGAGTCTCTTGTTTGTTAAATACCAGATTGGGAGCAAGTAGCTGACGAGCCAGACTTTCAAGGTTCTTCGACTCACTTCCTCTAAGGTCACTCGCACCTCTTACATCAGCCATCGTAAACGCTGACTCATCGCGAATGTTTCGAGTCACTTCTCTTTGTATTATGAATTCTTCGGTGACCTCTTGCCCCTCTAGTCGTCTGGCCAAGAAACTTGTGGCTTCTGGTCGAACAGTGTTGGGTGGAGCCTCATAAATACGGCGGCTAGTCCACTTTGCCAAAATGTCTTTGATATGATCTTCAAGGCGCTTCGAGAATCGGTTGGCGGTCAACCAATCAAAAATGCGGTCTGAGATCTCCGTACCCATCTCGCTTTCAAATCTTTGCTTATGCTCTTTCGAGAACCTTTCAAGAGTGCTGTCTCGAATCACACCACTGCCACGGGCTCCATCAAATGAGGCCAACAAGTTCCGCATTGAGCGAAAACTGGTGTAAATACCACTGAATAACTTTTCGTTGGTACCGGGCTCATAATCAAACACTGGGGGTACCGCATATTCGGCTTCACGTCTCTTTTCTTCCGTCGCCACTTCATCTACAATCTCGAAGCTCAAGGGAGACTTAATATCGGCTTTGGCTACCTGGCCTATTTGAGCCTGGTAAGAGAAGTCAAATTCGTAAAAAACCAGAAATGACAAAAATAAAGCAAACACAAACAAGAAGGCCATGCCACGAAGATGAAATCTCTGATCAAGGTAATTCATCAGCTTACCGAATCGAGTCTTCTCAAAACCAAGATCATCAACCCAATCAAGAAACCGCTGGGAATGGTCAATGTAGTTGTGTCTCGATCTCACATCGGACCGTTTTGATTTTGATGATGTCGGCTTTTTGTTGCCCATTTTGCTCCTGTACCCACTATTTGCGGGCGCATATCTATATCATACTTCGGAATTTTCGCACTGTCGCATCAAGGATTGCGTAATAAGTGACTTCAATCTCGATGATCATCCAGTCTTGCAAGACCAAAGGCTCAACAACAGTGAATGAGTCTGTGAAAAGCCCGCTTAGGCAGTTCGTTTAAATCTTACTAAATTCAAGAGCTTGCGTACGATGGTCTCAATCAGTTTTTTTATAAAACTTATACAATTTAAACAGCCTATGAAGAGCCCACTTTGACGAGGCTAGCCAATGGTTTGAAGCAGACCTCGCCAAGCTATGTGCCTCAGCCGCCGCGCTTGCAGCGGGCTCAGCTACCAAAAATGATATTGAACTTGGCTCCAGCCGCTTTCGCCAATTCGAGAACTTCTCGGAACTCACGAATTTGCTCGAGGGTCGAGCCCTGTTGATCCCAGTTCTTGTCCAATTGATCTGCGTTGTTGTTCACAAAGCTCTCGATGCAACTACAAAAGTCGAAACCGACATCACAGTGATGAAACTTATCAAGAGAGGCCCCTTTAGGGCCTCTCAATTCGGGGGGCATCGCCTCTTGAAGGCTCTCCCAGTCAAGGTCCGACATGTACATGAGGTCCTCTAGCCCCAAGCAACCATTTGCTTTCGCAGCGGCTTCATAACGAGGATCGTAAAGCACTCGAATGTCGAGATACAAATCAGCATCAGGTGAAATTTCTTCGTCAGTCTTATCTAAGTTGACCCAAACCTCGGGCATAATACCCCCGCCCAGCCTCATGGCTGTTGCTATTGTGACCAGACAAAGTCAAAGACCGCCTCACCGAAAACTCGGTGAAAGGGCCTTGATTCAATTCTAGAGTACATTTCGCAGTGCTCTCTGTCACACCCAAGAAACACTGTACCCTCTTAAAAATCTGCCCCATACTCCTGTTTTAAAAGAGCGACTTTTCAAGGAGCCAGCCCATGCCTTCACCGCCAAAAAACCTAAGATCTTTTGATAGCTTGGTGCAAATCATGGAGCACTTAAGAGGCCCTGAAGGCTGCCCTTGGGACAAGCAGCAGACTCATCAGTCTTTGACTAGGTTCGCTATCGAAGAGGCCTTCGAGCTGGCTGAAGCCTGTGACAGCGGTGACGTTTCACACATAAAAGAAGAACTGGGAGACCTTTTACTGCAGGTGGTTTTGCATGCCGAGATTGCTAAGCAAGATTCAGGCTTTGACATTTTAGATGTTATCGAAGTTCTTTCTGAGAAAATGGTGAGACGCCACCCTCATGTGTTTGCAGACACTGACGTCAATTCTGCCAACCAGGTCGAAAGTAATTGGGAAGAAATCAAAAAACAAGAGAAAGCAAATCAAGGTGAACCTGTAAAAGACAAGTGGATCGATCTTCCATCTGGGCTACCCGCCTTAATTTCGGCTTTTAAAATTGGTAAGAAATCAAAAAAGATCGACTTCGACTGGCCCGATGTAAATGGTGTGATAGCCAAGGTTGAAGAGGAGCTCGCAGAAGTTATAGAGGCAATGGAGACTGGTGATGCCAACAGCATTCGTCATGAAGTTGGAGACCTACTGTTTT
>JABSOQ010000173.1 GCA_013216195.1 Bdellovibrionales bacterium | reverse complement strand
ACTACTTCGAATCAGTTGAAAATGACCCTCATGCAAAGCTCCCATAGTTGGAACAAACCCGATCGACCGAGCTTTCAAGTTCAAATTCGATTTGCTCTCTCTAATAAAAGCTTGAGCCTCTCCTGGGCTTTCGATCACCTTCATGTGTACATCTCTCTTTCACTTGGAAAGCTTTTATCCTTAACATCTTCTACAAAATGGTTTGCTGCAGATACAACCAGCTCTGAGAAACGCTCATAGCTCCTCACAAATTTTGGTTTGAAATCAGAATTTGCTCCTAACATATCTTGCAGTACCAAAACCTGACCGTCGCAGTCCGAACCAGAGCCTATCCCAATTACAGGTATTTGAAGATGTTGTGTAACCTCTTTCGCGAGTGCAGCAGGCACACATTCAAGCACGAGGGCAAAGCAACCTGCATTCTGCAGCTGCAAAGCCTGCTCTTTAAGAGCCTCTTGCTCAGCTTGTTTTCGGGCCTGCACCTTGTAGCCTCCGAGCTGATTGTGCATTTGAGGCGTTAGACCCAAATGACCCATAACAGGCACCCCTGAGTCTACAATGAATCGAATCATCTCTAGATTGCCTAAGGCGCCCTCGACCTTCAAACCACTAGCACCAGCAGCCATCAGCTTGCGTGCCGTTTCGACAACCTCTGATTTGCTTTTTCGAAACTCCATAAATGGCACGTCTGTCACAATGAAACTTGAAGGCGCACCTTTACGTACCGCACTGGTGTGCAGGCCCATCATGTCTGTCGTCGCCGAAAGAGTATCCGAGTACCCATGCATAACCATCGCGACAGAATCACCAACTAAAAGCAAATCGACATCAGAGCTCGAAAGCAATTTGGCTGACCAATAATCATAACAAGTCAGCATAGAAATCTTCTCTTTGTTTGTTTTCATCTTTGAAAAATCTAAAATGGTCTTCAAGATCTCTCTCCTTTTGCTATTTCTACTGTCTTCTTCTCTTGTAAATTTGATTTAACTGCCTATAAAGAGCCTCTAACTCGGTTCCAGACAATGCCTCAAGATTTCGATCTATGGTGACATCATCTCCTCGCACAAGGGGCCCTGTGGCCTCATTGCCTTTGCCGCCAAAAAGGTTCAGCTCGAGAGACTTGAAAAAGGTCGTGAGACCTTGCTGTGGCCAGTTGAACTCGGCAAACCGAGCCATCATTTCATTCCCCAACAGAAACTCGCTACTTGCCTTTAACACCAACAGTGAATGATAAAGCCCTTTCGTCTCGCTAGAGATCGAAAAGCTAGGGTTTGGCAACTCTGGAAAGATCTGCTCAAACTTGTAAGGCTGGTCTACAGCCATGTGAATTGATTGGTAAAACTCTGGCTTGAAAAATTGATTCGAAAAGCTAGCTAAAGGATGTACACCGACAATGCGTTCATCATAGAGAGCGCCTGAAAAATGAACAGCGACCTGATCTGAATTTAAGTTTAAGGCTTCAAAGAACTCTGCAATGGCATCATCACGAATTGCCAATAAGACCCTGCCAACTAAAGGGATGAGTTCATTGAGATTGGCCTTGCTTGAATGCTGCCTCGACCACATCAAGTGATCGACTTCGAGCTGCTGAAAGTAATGAGACAGGTGTTTGGCCAGCTTGCCAGAGCCCACAATCAGATAACCTGGGCGCAAAGGCCAAGGGTCGCCCTCTGCATTTTGAGATGATGCCAAACTCGTCATAAAATAACAGGTACCGGTCTCTCTCGAGATCTGGTCCTCCTCCGGTAATTTTTCTAACGAATGCAGTTGATTTAGGCAAACAAAAGCTGTTGAGAGATTTCTGAGAAGACAATAGCCGGGTCTAGAGGCTTATCTGTGTGTTTCTGCAGGCCATCATGCTGCCTATCTCCCGCACCACATGAGCGAATGCCAGCAAACTGACTCAAGTCATTCGAAACATTCAGAGCAAAGCCATGGTACACCTTTTTGTCTCTAACTCGAAAGCCCGAGAAGGCCATCTTACCGCCCGTGGTGAAAAGACCAGAGCCATCTTCTAGCCGGCTCTGCACTCCGTATGAGCTTTCTAGCACCCCTGATAGAGCCTTTAAAAACTGACACGCTCTCTCCCTTACACCTAACTCTTGAGACGAGAGCCTCCAAACAGGAAACAAAACCAATTGCCCTGGCGAGTGCAAAGTGGCCTTGCCGCCTCGATCAACTCTGATCCAATCGATAGACGAATCGACAATCTCTATCTCAGGTTTTGCTGAAAGACCTAGAGTGACAACTGGCTTTGACACCTCAAAGCCAATCAAGCCAGATTCTGAACCCAAATCTGAATAGGCTTGAGATTGAGCATCTAGAGCCTCCTGGTAGGTGCAATCTGCTAAGAACTTGGCCTGCGTTGACATGCACAAAGGGCTAATAGAAAAACAGCAATTGCGCAAGCTGGCCAGTCGAGTTGTTGAAAGAATCTTAAGAATTGTCTAGTAAATTTCGACGATATCATTCTCTTCAAAGCCCGAGCCAGAATGAATGATGCCGATTGCACCGTCTTTGCCAAAGTAAGAAACAATCTCGACTGTTCCTTTCATTCTACCTGGCGCCTTACCAATAAAAGCACCTGTCTCTGGGTCAAAAATCTCTTGCCCATCTTCTGACACCTTCAAAATATCACCAATTTGAATGCCGCTGATTCGGCCAGCATTGATGTAGACCTTTTCACCCGTTAGTAGAGCGACTCGGCCCTCCCACTTGAGCTTTTGTACACTGCGACCAATACCAGGGATACCCATCATAAAAGCTTTGGTCACACTGTTTCGAACAAGTGATGGGTTGCGAACCAGGTCTGCCTCTGAGTAGCTACGCTTCATAACTTGAGTGGCCTCACTGTTAGCTGAGGCTTTATACTGCTCATTGATCATTTCACGTGAATTGCCGGCAGAATAGAGCCTCAAGCGGACGCTCGAAGTTACCATGGCCTTTACCTTGCGAAAAATACCTACCGAATCACCAGCTTTTTGCGCACGAATCTGCATAATTTTACCTTCTAAAACTGCAGAAATGCCCATTGGCAAAAGCTTCTTCGAAATTGCGGTAAGGTCATAATCACCTTCTGGTGTTAAGTATTTTTTAGGATCTTCAGGAAAGTCATTTTCGTCGACCACAACAAACTGACCCGTGCGTAGCAGACCTCTCACGACCGAGTTTCTAGCTTGATCGAGAACTCTGGCGTTCGACCCCACCTTTTCCTCTAGAAAGGGTAATACCAGGATCCGTTGCCTTAGCCCGGCTTCGGGCCCTCTCGCTTGCATTGGCACATCTCGAACCTCAGGGGCGCGGGCAGAAGGCCTTTGCTGGCGACTTGGCGCAAGCAAAGAGCAGCCCAGTGACAGAGCAAACAATAGACTCGCTATTACTCTTAAGCAATACATATGTTAAGAGTATCAAATTTGGGTGACAAAATCGACGGGACCTGGCCCGAGGTCGTGCACACAAGCCTGATCGCTCACAACTTCAAAAGCCAAACCGGTAAGAGAAAAGCGATAGCTTTACTGAAAAGATACGGCAAGTTGTAGCTGATCTGACGACCAGTCCTTCACAGAAATCTGAAAGCCTTCGAAGCGTGAAGACTTGAGCTTTTCAACAAGCTTCTTGGCCGAAGACCCAGAGTCGACCTCAAAGACCACTCCCCTTGGGGTGAACTTTCGCTCTTTCAAGCTCTTAAGCTCACCAACCGAAGACAGCAATTGCTCCTTCAATAGATTCACTTGGCCGAAGCTCAATTCGCCCGAGAACGTCAGTCGCAACAAGCTGGAGCCGAAGGTCCCGCTCTTCCAGGCCTCATATAGCTGAACAGTAAGGTCTTTCGCGACACTCGGAAAAACCTCTTTCGCCTTTGCGCGAACCACTTGATTGAAATTGCCAGCGTTGGTTTCAAACACACGAATCACTTCACCAACGACCCTGCCATTGCTTGTGTAGAGTGCTGCGCCTCGCACATGAATCTCAAACAGGTCAGGCCGTTTTGCGCTCTTCTTGATCTGCACACGCCCTAAAACAACAATTTGAGCCTTCAAGAAGTCGCCAATCATTAGCAAATCCTCTGTGGGTGCATCGACATTGCGAAGAGTTGAGGGCAGAGAGTTTCTAGCTGACTCTTTGCCTGAATTGATTGCATAAAAGCCCTTCGGAGTCAGTTGAGTTCGTAGTGACTTCTGAAAGTCAAAAAGCAGGTACCTTAAAGAGGCGCTTTCGGCATCGACATCATCGACCCACCAGGAGAAAGATGAACCATCAACTCTGTTTTCAATCGACATCAAGGTGAGAACCTTAGGCGGCCCTTCGATCTCATAAAGAAGACCCTGGTTGAGAAGAAGTTGGCGAAGACTTTTTAGCGCCAATTTCATTGTGACATTCATACGGATACCAGAGGCCGTTCTCTCAGCTTGCCCACCCTTCATGTAAAGAATGTACTTAGAAGAGTTCGACATCACCTTATTCTTAATTAAATCTTTATTTTTATCGAATTTGTTGTCGCCGATAATCTGGCGAATGTACTTCTCAGAGATACTATCAGAAGCGAGCTGAAAGATTTCTTGCTTCGCTCCGGCCATACTCGCCTTCTCACTTATCGCCTCAGTCGAAACTTCAACAAATTCTCGAGAGGCTTCGGCAGACCACGAGCTGAACAACACAAGCAAGCTCAGGAAAGCCACTAAAACTGCAGGTATTTTTCTAACAGATTCCACTGTTCAAAACTGACAGCTCTAGAGAGCAAAATCAACGAGTCTTGAGAACCCAGACCTTTAAATGCAGCGCATCTATAAGCAGGTTAGCTTGCTGAAATCTCAAGCATTTTTTAGTTCGCTTTTAAACCCACGCGCAGCCAACTTTGCTCACTCAGCGACTTGCAATCTGTTCACAATTTCATTAACTTGGAAACCGAATTGAAGAGGTGGTGCTTTGAGCAATATGTGTTCTCGTCCCGAAATGGAAGAGTTGTCTAATTTGATTGGTGATTTCATTCGCTATTGGGGCTTTAAGCAAATCCACGGCCGCATCTGGAGCTTAATCTACCTTTCGTCAACTCCCCTAGATGCCTCTGACCTTATGCAAAGCCTTGGCGTCTCTAAGGCTTTGATGAGCCTCTCTCTAAAAGACTTACTGAATTACGACGTGATACGTGAGAGCCACAAGACCGAGAGAGGCACTCAGACTTACGAAGCGAACCCGAATGTTCTCGATGTCATCACAAACGTCCTGAGAACGAGAGAAAAGAAAATGCTTGCGCAGATCAGCACTGCCCACAAGCTTTTGGCCTCGCTTCCTGAAGGCGACCAAAAAAATCTCAACATTGACTACGCGAAACTCAAGAGCCTTGGCTCTATGATTCACGAGGCTGAAGCGACTCTTGATGGCATGCTTGGGCTTGCAAGCATCGATTTAAACACCTGGTCAAACTTCACTGGCAGCTCGTCTGGCGACGCTTCTTGATTATTTTTGCAACCTAAGCTTAAGCAGTGTGAGACAATTCAGCCACTTAAAGAGTTAGACCGGGGCTATTCAATCAGACTTGCCAACGCAGCCGAGACCTCCGGATAACTGAAGGTGAAACCGAGCTGCTGCAACCTTGAGGGCTGCACCTTTTGGCTTCCTAAGAGCATTTCGGTTTTATCACCAAACATCATTTTCAAACCAAAACTTGGCACCGGAAACACGGCAGGCATTCCAACAGCTGCACCAAGAGCTTTTGTCATCTCTGAATTACGACACTGCTGGGGTGCAGAGGCATTGATAACCCCTGAAAACTCGTCTTTCAAAATTGCAGCCTCGAGTATGGCACAAAGATCTTGCTCATGAATCCAGCTCATCCATTGCTTGCCAGAAGCCAAAGGGCCACCAAGACCCTTCTTAAAGATCGGCAAGACCTCACCAAGAAAGCCCCCATGCTCTCCAAGAACTAAGCTAATGCGAATAATTGCATGTCGCTCAGAAATATCGCCAACACTTTCAACTACCGGACGCTCCCAGTCTTCGCAAACATTAGCTAAAAACCCTGAACCCTTTGCCGAAGTTTCATTTAGCTCTTCATCGCCCCGGTCACCATAAAAGCCTATCGCGGAAGCAGAAACAAAACTCTTGAGTTTCACACCATCATTCTTCAAGTGCTCGATTAACTTCGCAGTGGCCTCTCCTCGCGACTGAGTAATCCGCTGCTTTTTCGCATCAGTCCAACGCCCCTCAACCAAAGGTTCGCCTGCAAGGTTCACCACTGAATCAAGACCATCGGTATGGCGGCTAGGAATCCATTCCGCAGTGAGTGCGTCCCACTTCACAAACTCAGCTTTAAAACCAGCCCTAGACTTGGCTTTCTCAGGGCTGCGAGTTAGCACAACCAATTCGTGACCAGCTTCTGCTAGCTTTTTGCAGAGCTTGCTTCCGACCATTCCTGTTCCACCCGTCACAAGTATTTTCATAAGAACCTCAAATCTCCTGTGTACGTTTTTGCCGCCTGGCGATCTCAAAACTCAATAGACTACTCGGGCTTCAAAGCCGCTTTGTAGGTATCTAAACATCGTTGTCTTGCCATCTTATGGTCAACTACAGGCTCCGGATACTTTGGTGTTCCTAATTCTGGCACCCAATTCTTTGTGTAGACCATATCTTTATCGAACTTTTTTAATTGAGACTCGGGATTAAAAATTCGAAAGTAAGGCGCTGCGTCCGTCCCTGAACCCGAAGCCCACTGCCAACCACCGACGTTAGAAGCCAATTCAAAGTCGAGAAGGTGCCTTGCAAAAAAACGCTCTCCCCAACGCCAATCAATCAATAAGTGCTTGGTCAAAAAACTTGCTGTGATCATGCGAACTCGGTTGTGCATGTAGCCAGTGGCGACTAGTTCTCTCATACCGGCATCAACAATCGGATACCCCGTTTGCCCCCTCTTCCATGCCTCAAAGTCAGACTCGTCATTGCGCCACTTAATCTCATCATACTGTGGGCGAAATGAGCTCGTTGCCGAATGAGGGAAATGCCAAAGAATTTGAGAATAAAACTCCCGCCAAATAAGTTCACTTAGCCAAACCTCTGAAGTTTTAAACGCAACTTCAACTGCTCTACGAATAGAAGTGGTGCCAAACCTTAAATGCAGCCCCAAACGAGAAGTGCCATCAATAGCTGGAAAATCACGATCACGGCCGTAATTTTGCAAAACTCCTGCTTGTATTTTCTTTGGTGGCAACTCTATAGAGGTAGGCTTAAAGCCCA
>JABSOQ010000172.1 GCA_013216195.1 Bdellovibrionales bacterium | reverse complement strand
TACTGCTGCACACCTTTCCGCCATAGTGGATCCTGAGTACCTTTTAGTGAATCTGCTAAGCCTTATGATCGTAGCTGCACTCACTTTGCTTTGCGGATTTTTTTACAGGGCTCTGCCTCGAAAGTCCTACACCCTGTTCTTTGATGAAAGGCAGACGCAGGTTTTCAATTCAAATGCTGTTCTTCTAGCGTCTTTCAACCATACAATCACTGATGCCAGCCTCGCCGATCAGAACTTAAGTTCAAACAACAAGGATCTCGAACTATTAAGAGACACCTTCCTGAAGGATTTCAGCTTCGTTGACCTAATGAAGAAACCATTTGTGGTGATTACCTACATTGACGATCAAGAGCTTAGCTCAGAGTTTGAGCTAAGACAAAATCTTCGATCACAGCTTTATTACGAGCTTACTGATGTACTGTATTTCTTTAAGATCGATTTCAGGATGTATTCCGCCATTGCTCATTCTGCCGCAAGTGTTGTGTCGCTAAACAAGCCCTTTAGTGGCTTGATCGAAAGCGCGAACACGATCAGAATGCATACAATCTTGGCTGGCCAAATCGTTTTAGAGCAGCTCCATGTAAAGAATGATCAACTCAGTGATACTGAAAACATCGAGCAGGCTCTAACGCTCTTTAAAAACAGAGCTGAACCGAGAGAATCTCTACCCCTCAAACAAGAGAGCGATGGCCTTACCCTGTTTGACAACTCCACTCAAAGAGATGAGTACACCAATAGCTACTCAAACCTGGAAGCAAATAAACACTCGACAACATATACACTCTTTACCAATGAGAGTCATAAGCTCGATCGCTTCAAAACCCTGCAAATTTCTGAACTTGTGCCGATTCAGAAATTATTTTCTAAGGCCGTCAAAGAGTTGACCGTAGGTGAATTAGAAAATTTGAGTCAGATTAAACCAGCGACTAACAGAAAAAAGGCAAGGCCTAAGGCTAAAGAATTTGATCCAGTTTCTCAGGCTTAAAACCTACGACGCCGTTGTTTTTTGTCAAAACGAAAGGCCTTTTGATGAGCTTTCCGTTTTCAGACAAGATCTTAAGAGCATCACTCTCAGACATACCATCTTTGAGTTTTTGAGACATGCCCATCTCTCTGTATTGAACGCCCGAGGAGTTGAACAGGTTCTTAACACTACCACCAGCGGCCTTTAAATACCCCAACATGGCTTTAAGCTCCGTCAATGTTGGTGGCTGATCGACAATTGGCAAAGACTCATAGCTCACGTCTTTGGCGTCTAAGTACTTAAGAGCTTTCTTACATGAATCACAATTTTTATACTGATAGACTTTCATGACCTCTAATCTGCACCATGTGACCCTAGCTCACAAGCTGAAAGTCACACCCTCACGCACGCGACCTAAGAGTATGGCCAGATTCTGCCCTCTCGCTCAGCTGTTTGGTCACCAGGCACAAGATATGCACATCTCGAGAACATCAGGTTAAAACTGGTTTGCTTTCGAATTGATCGAAACTCTCCAGGAAATTTTTACTCCTGCCGACCAAAATTGGCAGATATTCGTTTTGAGCACCCTCAAGAGCCAAAGCGTAAAACCTCTCAACCGTGCGTAAAGGCCTTATGAAAATTCCACACATTGCCTTAGCTCTAACTACCTACTTTCTCAGTCTCCCATCAAGCTTTGGCCAGACTAGTGATGACCAGAGGCGGTATACGCTAGAGGAGCGCTATGACGACCGAATCATTGTTTTCACCGACGGCACTCTCTCCGATGCAAGACTACGAGAGTATCAAGACCTTGCCACGAGGGCTGGCAAGCAACTCATGATTCAAACTCGGGGTGGCTTCATTGGTGGCGGCGGAGGAAATGGAGTGCTTCGAGGTGACGACTTGATCTCGTTAGATCTACTTCAATTCGACAATGACTTTGTAGACAGCCCAGAATCAAAGTTTCATATTGCTTTGAACAAGACCGTGACACCGCAAATTTTTGAAATCTCATTGTTCGACAACTCCGGACACCCCTATGAAAGCATAAGTGTGCATTCAAATCTAAGTGTATCCCAAGAGGAGTTCAAAGCCAGTGCGCCCTACCAGTACGCCATCGAGTCGATGAGTTCGTATGGGCTGTTCACTTTCGGCCTGGCTGTGATGACAGCTGACAATATCAACTGGCACTTCACAGACCAAGAGCCCACTGGTCAAAGCAGGCTTGACCGATCCGGAATCGATCCAGACCTCAGCATTGAGACCGTGGCCTACTTCTAGGCTTACCCAGAAGACGGCAAGCGAAACAGCAACGTCATCATTTCAGCCCCACGCTTTAATCGAATGGGCTTCTATAGTCAGGTTGCAACGATCGTGCATGAAATCTTAAGAAATTATCAACTCCCCTACGCACAAACTGTTCAGTACAATTTTCTCGAAATCGATTTACAAAGAGCTTCGGCAATTGCAACCCTTTGCCATTACAACGATTACCTCGACTTTTACCTCTGGAACATTCTGTCTTCGTTTAATGGAATGTTTGACGGCCCCGATGGACTCGGGCAAGGCGTAACTCACGCCAAGGCACGCGGCGAAGCTTGCTTCAGAAAAGACTAAGCAAAGCTCAAGTCCATGGGAAAAAATCTATACTGATTTGATAGAGCTCATCACCGGAGGTCTCTTTAGTAATCTCAGCTTCCACCTGCTTGATCAATTCAATCAGGCGACTTCTAACAGAATCAAAGGTCTGCTGATTGCCATGAAACAAGGCTGAAAGCCCGTATTTTTGAGCCCCGCTGAGACCTTGTACTCTAGGAGATGCATAGTTCTTCATGAGAGTGTGATAAACTGGAGCTATCGGAGAGTCCTTTGAGAGAAAAAAATGGTTCTTGAGCACGCGCAAGCTACCACCCTTTCTTTCAATCAGCTGAAGCCTTTCTAATTCTAACAGAATCTGCTCAAACCTGCTGCTTGACAGGCTCAAAAACTGAACAAGAGCCTCTGGTCTCTCATTGAACCGCGGAGTTTCAAGAAGCAAATGTACCAACTGATAATGTGGATTCAAAAAGTACTGATCGTTAATACGCTCTGACTTTCCTACAGCTTCGGCTTGTAAATGATCTTCTGTTCGAAGCTGACTTTCCTTAAAAGCGTTTATAGCGCTTTTTAGAAGTTTTCTACGTTGTGGAATGGAGCTGCGCTGATAACGAAACAGCAATTCAATGTAGCGGCTCTGATCATCTTCAAAGCCCAAGTATTCCACAACCAAGAACAGCTGATCTTCACTCAGGTGGGCATCGCGCTTAAAAACTTTAGATAGATAAGGGCTTTGAACCTGGCAGCTCTTAGCAATGTTTCGAAAATCGTACCGCACACCATTTCTTCTTTTCAGCATTGAGGCGCGCTCATGCAGAATTTTTCTATAATCATTGATTTTGAACAGTTCCATAACTACCGAAAACTCTAACGCTAAATTCTTATAAATGATATTTTTTATCTTTTTTGTTGCTTTTTTATTAATTAATTAATGGAGGCCTGCGACTGGCGAATGTATAGCCATTTGTGAACAAGGTGTTCCACCTGCCTGAATCTAGCTGACACAACATTGCAACTAGAGCCGAGCCTAAGGGCAAGATTCTTAACAGGTGAATGAGAAAGGACTCTCAAATTGACCACTTACCGAAAGGATCAAAGATGAGAACTTTATTGATTACCCTGCTCACAATAGCCTCTTCAAATGCCATTGCTGCCAGTTGTGAACATCAAAACATTGCCATCGACCTTGCGATTATCGCCATTGAAGAAGATGACATCGAATCCGCTAAACGCACGCTTTTAAGAGAACAATCTATGCGAGAAGATCGAGCAGAAAGGCCTCGCCGCGGTGAGAGAGGTCGCCACCAGCCTAAGTTCTGCTATTTGAATCAAGACGGCGATCAGTCACAGGTGATTGTTGACGAGGAAGTGGTTTATTTATCAAGAGATGCAAAAGAGGCCTTTTTTCATCTTTCAACGCGACACAATTCTCAGACATGCAACTCAGCACCAGGCTCTTGTTCTATTTCTGAGAGAAATGTTGGTCGACGTGTTGGAGGTGTTGAAATTATTGACGGTCACACGATATACAAGGTTCAGTTCAATGATATCACAATCGACTCATTCACGTCTCTTCATCGCTATGTTGGCAAGGGTCGTGTCTATGACCGCGGAGTGAGAGACGCATCTGGACAAGCCAATGACCTTATTGAAGAAATGAAGGCAACTGACTTGTGTTTGGAAGACTAAACAGAGCACATTTTTAGAAACCTCCACTTCTCATGCTTTGTCAAATTTATGAAAGGAAGTCGCTCATGCGTTTTACACAATTAACCCTGATGTTCACCCTAAGCTTTTTAATAATTTCTGAGGCTTCCTTCGCCCACCACAGCCGCTACCGCTTTGCCACAGACAAAGTGGCGTGCGCTGAAGACTTGGGAGGAGGGTTTTACGAATACTTTGGTTTTTACGAAAACGGCGAAACCTTTGATGAGAATTTGCAGCACTGTCATAGTTTTCCACTCGAAGCCCTTGAATGCGCTAAGGCCAAAACTCCCTCAGTCGGTGCTTATGGACAAAGGTCTCTTAACTTTCTGTATTTTGATGAGAACTTGCGAGAGTGCTGCAACAGCATGACGGGTTGCATGGAAGCCGCAACTCTTTATGTTGACGGAGAACCACCCGTTGAAGGGCCCTTGTACTCCGAGGACGGTCAGCAATTGAGAGCCTACTATAACGATTCAAGAATGTTTCAAGGACTATTTTATCTTGAAACAAGTAATCTGTCGCGTTTTTATCTTGGTCCTATCTACACGCGGTCAGGAACTCTGGTGCGCGAGGCCATTCGGTAACCGTCACTGATCTGCTGAAGGCTGCTTTCGTGAGCCTTCAGGCTCTTTTGAATGATTCACTGGGGACTGATCATGATCTTTCCGAAACGGTTTCCAGATCTATAGCCATAGATCGAACCAAACTGACAATCAAAGAAGTGTTGGCAAAAGCTGTGCTCGTAAGATTGATCGGTTTTACAGTTTCCACAGACCACTTACTAAGACTCTAGCTATTGAGTCTCTCGTATAGAGCCTCGGCCCAGTAATGTAGTTGAGCTCTTCTTCAGTTACCTCTCGAGCCAACTCAGGAAACTCAGCGATGAGTTGGCTGGCGAGATATTCATTTACAGCAGTCTGAAAGTGGTATTCGACTCTTCTGACGCCCAGAGTGCTCTGAATGCTATCATCAGAAAAAGCCTCGACTCTTTCTGACTCCTGAATCAACTGAAACAGAAACTCCCCGACCTCGCGAATGTAGTCTTTCGCCTCATCTGATTGGGCCCGATCGAACTCTTGCGCAGAGTGCACCGCATATCTTGAATCATGAAATGACCACCAATCGAGGCCTGAAACATCTGCCTTTTGAACCCGCACTATGCCTCTATGTCCTGTTACAGCCAACGCCCTTTGTACATGACCAACTTTACCCAACACCTCTTGCGAGTATTGAGCAAATAGCCCCCTAGCCATTTTATTTGATACCGTGAAGTCGACATTAAAGTCGCTATGCACACCGTTAGCGACATTGGTGATTCTCGAGACCTCCTCAGAACTCGGGTAAGCCATCAAAATGTAGGGGCTAACCCCTGAGCGCAACATGTAAGTGGTTATGTAGGCATAAATGCCAAATTCTTTTTGAGGAAATCTGAGATCTCCACGAATAAAGCTATTGGCCAGCATCATCCTAGCCGACCTGAACTCCCCTTTGCTAAGGCCAGACAAGCCCCGCGCAGCTGATCTGGTGACAAATTTGGGCCATGAAGGTGCGGCATATTGAAGTAAATTGCCACAATTAGGAAACACAATCGCACTTGATTCGGCTCCAAAACCAAAGCCTAAACCCAGAATCATTAAGACGCGAAATGCTGTAGATCTAAAGAACTGCCTGAACATAAACTCGTTGAAGTGCAACATCTGGTCCCAAAAATCTCATTTAGATAACATTCGACCAGAAAACTGGGTTCAAGCACTTACGGGCCCAGATTAGAGGTATTGAGTGAAAAGCTTTGAGTTCAACATGGCAAATAAGATGCTTTTACTCACACTTTTGTTTTCCTTGAATGTAAATGCAGACACTGCGAGGCATATATCTATTTCTGTAGCTCCCTCTGAAAGAGTTCTACAATGGGACTCTTTTTCTTTAGAATACGACTACAACTACCCACTATCTTCAATGTGTGAAAACAACGGGAGCTTGAGAACGATTGAGAGAATGCCAATTTGCACAGGAAGTTCCGGTTCAGATTGTATTGAATATACCAAAGTCTTTTTTAAAAATAAAAGTTTAGATGCGAGCTTACTAACGGTCTTACTAAGTCTTGTTGAAGTTTGTAACTAACCCACCTGAGTGGCGGCCAAATTTTCACGTCTGGCCTGTGCTTCTCAGATGATTCAAGTTACCTTAACCTCGGCGACCAGATCGTCGCCGGAATCAAGGGTTTAACAACGAGCCAGTCCTTGTTTTAGATCAATGAGCTTTTTAATAACTTAGATGTTTTTGTCACCAATAGACTCGAGTTGGTTAGATTCAGCCCTCTTGTCATTGTTCCAATATTTGGTCATTTTTATTTGGAGGTGGCACCCTCCTTCCCACCTTCGGTTCGAATCCGGTCACCACCGTCTCGCCAAGCTCCAGAAAGTGCTTAGATTTGGACGCAGCAAGGAGTGAGCGCGGAGACGTGCGTATGCACGTCGCACAAGCGATCGACAAAGTCTGCGTTCAAAGATGAGTGCTTTATGGAGTTTGGAGGTGGTGTCGGCATCCTGGTGATTTCAACACCTTAGGACGCTATCCATCCAAGAGAGTCCACTCCTCAAACTCGGGATATTCATTGGGGTCCTCATACTGAGCTGATCGACAGTAATAATTACCTTGAAACTCAATTTGAACTCGGTAAAACCGCCTATCTGCCTCATCATGAAAGGTGTCATAGATGAGTCTTTCGTCAGTTGTTTCATTGATTACTCTAGCTGCCGTAGCTACTGTTTCCGTCTGTATCATTCCTGCGAAATCTTCTCGTCTCATTGACCTTCCTTTGCCTCAGATAAGTAAAAAACATCATTCATTTTGTCGTCACTTTTCAAAAGCCTCAAGTTTTTTGTAGCCCCCCGTACCTCGACGCCAGCCAAACGAATGTACCTTTGCATCGTCTTAAGGTCTTTCCATCCACAGATTTTCATTACAACACCTGGTGCAACCCCGTCTCTAATGAGCTGGGTTGCGAAGCAGGCACGTAGCGCGTGAAATCGAACTGAAGGAAGCCCGTAGCCCTCAAGAAAGCCCCTGAGGATCTCATCCTGTCGCCCGTCTTTCCAACTTTGAAATCTGGG
>JABSOQ010000171.1 GCA_013216195.1 Bdellovibrionales bacterium | reverse complement strand
TGCGAACGCCAATTGGGCCAGCGACGTTCAAAGGCTCTTGATTGTCTGTGTGGATAAATACATAAATATCACCGCGCACAGAGTCGGTGTCTTCTTTGGTGACGACATAGAAAACAGACGGTGTAAGGGTGTTTGAAGGGAAGTTGATGTTTCTTACATCTGCTACGTTGTTAATGCGGGAGTTTTTTAATCCTTCAAGCTTTGATTCTTGCTCGCGGATGTCACCGTTGAGAGTGTACTCGACGGAACCGTTATCGAGTTTGTCGAAGCTTAGGGTAAGCACATCATCATTTTTCTCCACGATTTGAAGCCTGGCGTTTCGAACACGAAATCTTTCAAGGTCTTCGTACTTTTCATCAGCATCTGTCACTTCAACCGCTGCGCCGTCACCATTTGGCTTCTTGCGTTTGCCACCGCCATCGCTGTTTGAGCATGCGATCAAACCGAGTGTTAGAACCGAGAAGATTACAAACCTTAGAAATTTACCCATTACCAGGACTCCTTAGAACGTACAAAAATTCCTTAGGACCCCTGATGTGCAACGGGTATTCCAGGCTGAGATAAAAGCTATGACGAAATCACAGTCAGAGGTGACAATTTTGGGCGGTGATCAAGCTGAGCAGCGCCTATTTTGGTTAATAGATTTTTGACTTCAATTTTTGATGTTGAGATCAAAATAAACTCGCTCTCAGGCCGTCGATCTTTTCGACTGTCTCTGTTCTGATCAGCCAATGGCTTGAAGAAGAAGGAGACTAATGAATTGAGCCAGTTAAAAAAGAGGTGGCGGCAGTTCGGGAGAAGCGCTAAGGCTTGTGGAGGCAACTTGGTTTCTTTCAAAAGATACCCCAGAGTTAGTCCCAAGACGAGAAGATAACTTCGAGCTCTTTATCTAGCTCGCCGACCCGTTGAAAATTAAGGCCCATCACGGTCTCTTGATCGCTTCCCGCTGGAGCAGGGACCTCTTCAATGAGATTTAGCTGGTGCAGTGGGTTGATCTCTTTGGGGAGGTGAGCAGTGTTTCGAGAGAGGTTGTTGGTCATAGAATAAAGAAGACTCATCTCCAACATTGGGGTCAGCAGACCTAACCTCTTACCCTCGCGAAGCACAGCCAAATAAGCACGAATTTCAAGCACAACTGTGAGCCATTCATTGGAGATCACGCGAACATTTTCTCGGTAACTCATAGGTCGCAAGTAGTCGGGGAGAGGTTTGCCTTTAAGTACGGCATTTGTGTATCTGTGCAAGTCGACAAAGTGAAGAAGCTCATGCAGCAAAAACAGAATGGCAAGGTCTTCATTTTGCAATTCGGGATCGAGATGCCTTCGGTCACCGAGAATATAGATATTCATCGGGCGAAAAGAGGTGCCTGAGGCAAGCAGCTGCTCGGCCTTGTCGGCTAGCTGATCGAGTTTTGGGGCCCTGGGGTCTGAGTCGAGTAGCACTAGGCCTGGTTGAGCGTTGACATCATTGAGAAAACCCAAAGCATCACCTCGAAACTTAAGACCTTCTCCGGTAACAGCAAGGTGGAGCTCAGACATATCAACTTTACTCAGAAGGTAGCGAATCGCAGACCCAAACACAGGGTCGAGTTGCTTATCGTCACGAGCAGTTAGCAACTTGTCCCTAAGATAGACAATGGCTGATGGTACGTCTTCGTTTGTGGGATATTCCAAAAAGTCACTGAGGCTAGAGAAGTAGATGGTGCCATCTCCCCTGATCATTCTGTTTCTGAACACTTCTGGGAGCTCATGGGCCACTCGGCTAACGCTCATTTCAAGTCGACAAGCGTTTTGATTGGTCACTTGCACAGCTGGCAACAGATCGATCTCAGTCGCCGAAGCGAAGCTGGGCAGTGCTATTGCAAGAGCAAGAGCCATACGGCAAATCATATAGTTCAGTAAAACTGATAACCTATTCATAAACCTCTTTAAAAATATCCCATGCGCCGTTGATTAGCTTTAATGCCTCTTCAGCATCTTCTGCGTTGTCTTGGTTGGTGTCGGGGTGAAACCTGACTGCGTAGCCTCGGTATTTTCTTTTGCCTTCAGCAAAACTAACCGTCTGGTCAAGGCCTAGCACATACATGGCCCAGTTGATGCTATCACTTGGGCTTGAGCCTGTTTCACTTGCCCAGTCAGCTTGGCTGAGTGGTATTGCAGTTTGGTCTGGGTCCCAAGAAATTGAGCTTGGCCGTGGAGTGACTCTATTGCTAGCAGCCTCCGTACCTGCTTCTTCTCCTGTGAAAAAGCGAAATTCATCATGATCAACGCCAAACTCGTAGAAATCATCTGCAGGTGAGAAGCCAAATACAGTTTCATGCTCACCTTCTTTTTTAGCGAGAGAGGAGAGAGCCACAGGCCGGTCATAGTTGACGTATGCGACATCTACCCCAGCTTGTGCGCGGAAGACCTCATTTATGAAGGCGTTTACGTAATCTGTACCTGATAAACCAAATGCAAAAGTCTGGTTGTTCCAATGGTCTACACCTTGTTCTAGCTCGTAAGAAGACATGCGCACATGAATGCTGCCATTGGGTTCAATGTGCAAGTCACCAGCAGCGAAAACTTTTTTGCCAAAGCTCAATTGTTGAAAAGTCATAGAGTAGGGTGATCTCTCTGAGCCAACTTCAGGTTTTGACATCGTAGGCACTATGATCAAGCGACCGTCTTCGGTGATGACCCACTTGTGCGCATACTCTGGGTTTCTTTCGCCGAAAATTCTGAAATAATCAGCTGCCGAGACCCGGTTTAAAATATCGTGAATATTGTAAAGGTTGACGCCATTAGTGCCACGCAGATGGGGCTCAGAATTCGCATCAAGATCTCCGTACTGCTCAAGCTCTTCAGGCGTCAGATAGGCTCTGTAGCTGTCGCCGTAGCGCTCGATCACATGATTGAACTCGACAAGATTGAACAGATCAGTAAGGTGGATGACATCGAGTACAGAGACCACTTCATCACCTGTTCTGTTGAACCGGCCGACTGAAGGGTTAAAGCCATAGGCAGCAAGGCCTAGAGACTTTGCGATTTTTTTCGTGATCATCTCTTGCGGGCTCAAGGCACTGTCAAACAATTGGGCCGCCATTGAGTTATTCAAGATGGCGTGGTCGGTCTTAATGCTCTTAAGCTCACTAGTGGTAAGGGCACGAACCCGGCGGCTTAACAATTCTGTAGTGTCAGCCAGATCGAGCCACTCGATCGCAATGATGGTAGCGCCTGATCGCTGAATGATTTGAAGCACGCGAGCCGGCATAGGCCTCGTTGACCCGTCAGGAGTGAACCAAAAGAAACGATCAGCTCCCGCGGTTGACAGAGCAATTTTTTTGCCTGACTTCATTAAGGCTACCAATTGGGCACGGCTGTAACCGCGAGGGTTCAAGTCTCTTGATTCGAGCGCCATATCAATCATTTTGCCTTCGGCCCATTCGCTCATCTCGGGTGCATGTAACAAAAAGTCGAGTAGCTCTTGAGGAGCATCGGTAGGAGCAGCGACTGACTGATCGAGAGTGGCCACCGCACTGCCAGTTTGGTTTGTCGTCTGAACCGCGTTTTCAATCTGGGCGAGGTATTGCGAATCTTCTACCGCCACTAATTCAGTCGAGGCAGTCTCGTTAGGGTCAAAAGAGAAAGTGATTCTTTGATTCAACACTCCGCCGACTATGCTCGAGCCGAACTCGATAGTTCTCTCGCGAATTAGGTGCTCGTCTCTGATCTCGAGTTCAAGGGTGTGTTTGTCTTCTGCTCTAATGCGGCTGAGTTTTGCCATCTCAGCGCCACAGCTGCCGGGCACTAAATCGGCGGCGCTTGCTGCATTTAGGGTCATGAGCGCTGAGGCCAGCACTAAACTTATTGCTTTCCAGTTCATCTTTTCCCTATCTCTCTGAATTCTCACAATTATTTGAACCATGCGGTTCCAGTAGTGCAACAAATGAAGAAACTATGCTCAGTTTTTGAATTCTCAGAAGCGACCTGACAGAGGTGGCAAAACGAGTGCTACGATACATGGCAGAGAGAGACAAAATCGGGCTGTAGGCCCAAGGGATTGTAAGCCGTTTTGACGAATGTGTTGACTAGGAGACTAAAGGGGTAGTGCAAGTTGCATACTGCTTGCACAAGTGCTGTTAACCTCAGGGCCTAACTTGGTACGGGAGCCGGGTGGGGGCTGCTAGAAACAGATCTTGCTTGCATATCCGTATGACTTGTTTTGATAAACTTTGAACCAAGTGGTGTCGGTTTCTTGGGTCCAGATGTCACGACCCTCTTGTATTGTGGCAACGTTCGAGCTCATCAGAGTCGGCTCAGAATAAACTTTGCAGTTTTGTCTGACCTGTCTAACTCGAGACGCGATACGTCTTTGAACTGCTTTCTCCCAGCGGGTGCTGCTTCTGAGATCACGCATGGTTTGCTCATCGATCAGTTGTTCAGCGGAAGAGCTCTTTTTCTTAGCCACGCCTAGGTCTCCATCAGGAAGTTCCGGTTTCGAGGCGCAGGCCCCAAGAGTGAGAGACAAAAAGATCAATGTAGAAGAGACGAACCCCGTATTTTTCATACCTAACCCTTCGGCCAGCTAAATTCGTTTCTTGAGGTAAAAAATAAGAAAAATATAATAAAAACAGATGTTTAGAATTTCGACAATTTGTTTGAGATTTGCTACAACTGCAAAAAAGCCGAGGCTGAGAGTTTGCTTCTGTGACATTTTGCAGTATACCCATGGTCACTATGAGCGAGCGAACAACATTCTACTTGGTCACTTTCAGAGATCCGAAAGATGGCTCAACAACACAACTCAAGGTTCACAATATCGAAGACTCTTCGTTGGGTTTGAGCTTTGTGAAGATCTCAGAGTTTTTGTTTGAGACCAACTCACTGGTGGTTTCACCGACTGAGGAGCAGCTTCAGAAGCGTTTTGAGAATGTGAAGTCGCTACATTTGTCGATTTACAATATCATCTCAATTGAAGAGATCGGCATTGAGCATAAGGGTTTGAGTTTTGACAAAGATCGCTCCAATTTGATTTCCTTTCCGTCTGAGTTTGGCCCTCCGCCGCTTGGTAACTAACTCCTACTCATTTCGATGAGCGAGACTTTTATCAATTCCTCATTTAGCAAAAAGGTGTCGGTATGAAGACCGTTATTTTCTTGGGCTGCAAACGAGTGCCAGCGACTGAAACAGATGATACGCACTGGATGAAAGCCCTTGAAGCCAGAGGCTACACAGTAACAGCAATGGATTGGATGGCCAATCTAGATGAGTTTCCAGCGGGTGCGCTAGTTTTGCTTCGAACACCCTGGGATTACTTTGATCATCTGCCAGAATTTCTCGCGAAGCTTCAGGCTTTCGAGAAAAAAGGCCTTAAGATTTTGAACCCGCTTGCGACCGTCAAAACCAATTGCGACAAAGCCTACTTAAAGACTCTTTCTGAACAAGGCATTGCAACTTTGCCGAGCTATTACCCCGGATTAAGCGAAGTCAGTTTCGAAGAGTTTTCAGGAGAACACCCAAGCTCACAGTACCTGATTAAGCCGCGAGTGGGAGCAGGAGGCTTCGGCTTTGAGAAGATGACGGCAAGTGAAGTTTTGAGTTGGCTGCCATCGCATTCTCATGAAGAGCGCCCCGTATTTATTCAGCCAGTGCTGAGCACTATCTCTTCTTCTGGGGAGAGGTCTTTGATTTTTTGCGCCGGCAAACTCAGCCACGCCGTTAAAAAGCTGCCTATAGAAGGCGAGATTCGCATACAAGAAGAATGGGGTGGGTCTACAGAGCTTTATGAGCCAACGGATAAAGAGCTCAGGCTTGCAAATTTGATAGTTGAGAGATTGGCCAGTGACTTGCTCTACTCGCGAGTCGACCTCGTCACTTCAGAGGCTGGTGAAGATGTGCTGATGGAGGTTGAGCTGATCGAGCCGAGTCTTTACTTTCGCAAGATGCCTGCGGCCGCTGAGACTTTTTCAGATGAGTTGGCTCGTCGCTTTTAAGCTTCACCAGCATAGCTTGCCGCGCGCCTAAAGTGTCGTAATATTAGTGAGTGATCTTAGTGGCTTAGCAGAGACAATTCTTGTCAGTTAGAGGTGAGTTTGACAGAGGCCTCTTGCTCAAAGCAGCCCTGTTCGAGTCTGGGGGCATGTGGGTTGCAATTTTGCATTTGTGACGACAGAGGCTTTCGCTGAATATTCAGTTCGCTTGAGGTAGTGAGGTTGAGGCTCTGTATGATCAGAGTTAGCCAAAGTGCGAGTCTCTTGACGTGAAAGCCTCTAGATGTGAGCGACTCTGGATGTGAAAGTTGCTGGATGTTGAAGACTTTAGATGTGAAAGATTCTAAGTGTGTAAGTCTCTAAATGCGTAAGTCTCTGAATGTGTAAGTCTCTAAATAGGAGGGACCATGAAGAAGTTAATGATTCTGAGTTTTTTGTGTTTTGGCCTGCCGGCTCTAGCCTGTGACATGTACAAACCTGAAATACTTAAGTTTGTAGGTCTTGAGGAGTTATCAGAGTTGGTGTGCACAGATGCAGTTGGCCCCGTCTATTACAAAAACGGAAAACTGGCTGGCACTCGAGGAGGCCAGTGGTTTCACCCAAATGGTCGGTTAGCTGGTCAAAAAGGCGGGCAATGGTTTCACCCGAATGGAATGATCGCCGGCTCACAAATGAGCGTCTGGTATCACTCAAGTGGCCGCATGGCGGGTTCAGAAGGCGGCCCTTGGTACAACAAGAATGGCCGCACTCTGGGTGTTCAGTTTTAGTCGACGTACAAGGTCTTCAGTGTAAACCGGATGTTCTTGTTACCTTTAGAGATCACACTTGAGTGTTTGTAGGCGCCTTCAGAGTATCGACCTGATGTGAACTCAACTTCATTGCAGAAGTAGTACTCTTTTGAGTGCTTTTGAAAAAGCTGATCAAGGTGATCTTCGAGGTCTTCACGGTTGGCAGCTTCGAGAATGTAGTTCAAACCCCATTCATAGTTGATTCTGTCGATAACCTCACTGGCCGGCAGGGTTGTGCAACTGCTGCTAAAATTCTTAACCCAATGGCCGTAAAGAATCTCTGCTGTTTCAAAGTCTTCGTCATAGAAATGATCGGTTAAGATATTCATAGCTAAGACAAATTTAGAGTCTTTCGAAAGATCAACAGTGCTTTGAGCAGCAAGCCCAAGTTGGCTGGCGAACAGTAAAGCTATCAAGATTAAAGATTTCATATTCCCCCCTTAAGAAACACCTTGGGGTATACCTAGAGTTAGCCAAAGCTGACAAGTCAGGGTCTCGACAGCAACTTAGAGAATCTGTCAATTGAGGCTGTCGCAAGCGATTCAAGGCACGCTCAGTGCCAGGGCTCGAGTATAAGTAGTTGAGGTAAAAAAATCTTCTAAGTTCAAAGGCTGAGTTTAGCCAATTTTTACAAGCAGTAGTGGCAAAGTACGAGCCTCTAAGGGTTTATAGTGGCCTAATTAAAGACTGACAAACAAAGCATCCGTGAGACAAATTTTTAGGCAGCAGGCGTTAGAAGATCTCCTGCTCAAGATCGAACTCTTTGCTCAGTTTTT
>JABSOQ010000170.1 GCA_013216195.1 Bdellovibrionales bacterium | reverse complement strand
AGCACTTATTGAGGGCTCCGACTACTCCTCTTCAGTGCTTCCAATGAAGTCAGCTAGCCTTTTGATCGCGCTGTTCTCTGTGGGCAGTATCTACTTGAATCGATTTATGCCAGACTTCATCGCGTTCGTCTTTGTCAGCTTGAGCGTCGCCTACAGCTGGAACCGGATTAGCTGGAAGAGCCCAGTTCTTTTAGCTATTGGCACACTCATCAAACCACCAGCCGTGGTGGCACTCGTGATTTACTTAATAAAGCCAAACTTTCTTGCACAACTGCGACATGCAGCCTGGGCCTTGCCAGCGGTGCTTGTTACGGCCCTGTACTACACGATCGGCCTTGAATTTGTGACTTCACTGTCAGACATGAAGCCTTACTTTAAGGTCGGCGCACGCGACCCTGTCGCTGGCCTTCTAGGTTTTGCGCAGAGACCTAGTGATGCTTTAGACATTTTCAACTCGAGCATCTTCAGCAAATACCTTCTCTTTCCTAATCTGATAATGTCTGGCTACTGGATCAAGTCGAAAGTGAACACGAGCCTACATCTTAAGCTTTGGGGTGTATTGGCCCTGCAAGTGCTCTTGGTTGTGTTTCTCGATGGCACCCATAGCTTTAACCATCACTATTATTTTGCTGGCGTTTCGATGACGGCAACACTGATAACTCTGTTCAATCTGCAAGGGGCCCATAAAGGTGTAAAGTGGTTGTTCTTGGCCATATTCGCTATAACGTCTCTCGAGTTCTCATGGTACGGCGTAAGAAGTCTGTTCAAGGCGAAACCCACCATGCTCTCTCAGTGCATGCAGTTAAAGAAGCAGAACCCTGAGTTTCCATGGGATCAAGCTTACCGCTTCCGCTCACCTCAGGTGAATCCACCTGAGCTAGGCATGTGCTTTGGTGAAATTCAAGGCTCAGAGAAAAGTGAATTCGGCTTCTGGAAGATTAAGAGCTTGAACAAACTCGGTGACACCTGCGTGGTGCGAGACCAAACCAAAGACGTGGCTCTGATTCATTGCAAATCTCCTGACGTGGAGAAGCCATGAGCCAGCCGAAGAAGAGTGCGATTCAAAGCTTAGCTCAAAGGTCGGCAAAACTGATCGTGGGCGATGTTCTATCTGGTGTGTGCGCAACGGTGACCGCCGTGATTCTTGCACGTGAGCTAGGCCCTGAATCTTATGGAATCTGGGTCTTTGTGATCTCAGTCGCGACTCTTTTGCCTTTTCTGGTGTCTATGCGAACTCATTTTATGATGACGAAAGCACTCGTAAATCACCGAGATGAGCCAGAGACTCTCAGGCAGCATTTTCAATTTTTACATTCGACCAACCTTTTGTGCTACGGCACAGCGGTTGTGGCACTTTTTGTTGCTGGTGCGACAGCGAGATTTTTTCTCGAACCTTCTGCAATTTATGAGCTGTTGTTTTTCATCGTGGCAGCCACTGGCTTTTTCAGGAGCCTCGACTCTGCCTGGATAAGTGTGACCAGAAACGAAAAACACTTCTATTTGCTTGCAGCTGCCCAACTGCTCTATAGTTTGCCACTTCTTGTTTGGGTGGTGGTTTGCAAGCTCTTCTTCAGCATGAGCTTGCCATTACTGGCTGCAGGATATCTTGGAGGTATCGCACTCTCATGGTTGTTTCGGTTTTTGTACATTAGAAAGACGTTGAAAGTGCAATATGGTATCGCGATTCAATGGTTCAACCCACTTGAGCATTTTAAGCTGAAGCCAAGGCTAGGTGACCTATGGCAAGAATCTCTACCCATCTACTACGGCAACATGTTCGAAACTCTGCCGCAAAACGTAGACACAGTACTATTAGGGCTCTTTCAGTCTTCTGCAGCGGTGGGCATTTACCGAACAGCTACCGTGTTAATTCGAGCAGTTGGCAAACTCGTGAAACCTCTGAACCGCGTGCTGTTTCAAGACTTCGCAGCACTATTGAAACAAGACAAAGAAGCGACACTTCGAAAAGCGATCAGCAGCTATTTAGCGGTTGTGGGTCCCTTGCTGTTTTTGGCTTTTTGCACCTTGAGCTACTTCATGAAAGAGGTCGTCTTATTTGTGTACGGCGAAGAGTACCTCGCCTCGGTGAACAGCATGCTGCTTTTGCTGCCTGGTATTTACTTCTCATTTCTTCTGTTCTGGACCAAGACTTATTCAATTGCTAAAGGTCTTAGTTCAGACTTTCAGAAGAGTATGGCTGTCGCAGCGATTTCTTTTTTAGTTCTAGGCTCTTTTGCTGCAAAACAGTTCGGCCCACCTGGCGTCGCCGCAGTCTCTTCGGCCGCCATGATTCTTCAGAACTGTTGGCTCGCAATCAAGATCTGGAGAACACCCGTAAGATAACAAGAAATTTTGATTTAAGCTTCTGCTTCTGGCTGCTGGAGCCTCTTGGCAATCTGCTCTGCCACAATCATATCTTCAGCCGTGTCGACATCAACAACACGCTCTTTGGGCAACAACACTTCCTTGATTTTACCATTAAAGAAGTGGCCACTTTGAAGAACATCTTCCCAGCCAGACATGTAAAAACCACCACTCGGTTTAACATGCTTTTGAATGAACTTTGAGTTGGTTAAACCACCTCTCAAATTGTCAAACATAGGGTACACAGAGCCGTTCTCACCTTGAATCATCGCCAACTGAATTGGTGCATCATAAAAGCAGGTAGAAATAACAGAATCGGCTTCGCCCAACCGCTCAACACCAAGCTTAATATCAGCAGCATTTCGAAGCGGACAAGTTGGCAAAAAGTAAGTGATCACATCATACTTTTTCTCAGAGCCTTTCATCAGGTCGAGTATTGCACTGACAACTGTAGCACGCTCTGTTGCAAAGCCAGCTGGCCGGTCGTGCACCTGAATCTTTGAATTTCCAGCCACCATTTCTTTAATCGGGTCAGAATCAGTTGAAACCAAAATATCTGTCATGCAATCCGACTCTAACACAGCATCAATAGTGTGCATGACGAGCGGCTTGCCGAGAAGAGGCCTTATGTTTTTGTTTTTCAGCCTCGTGCTACCGGCTCTAGCTGGTATTATACCTAAAATTGAAAGCCGACTCACTTGAGCACCTCTGACATCGGTAGCTCATCAACGACTCTCTTAACATGCTGATAGTCGTCTTCGGGCAGACCTAGCATTGGCATTCTCTCATAGCGGCTCATTCTACCGCGAGCCTCTAATGCCGATTTGCATGCCATGTGCCAGCCAAACTTCGACACACATTGCTCGAAAAAGGGCTTCTCAATCTTGTCGATAATAAAGTTGGTCGTCTCGGTATCACCTTTTTGAATAGCATCCCAGAAAACTGAAGCGAGACCTGGCTCGAACACTCCGATACCATTTAGCCAAGACTCACAGCCCATTTCATAGAACTGTCTCCAGCGGTTCTTACCACCCCCAGCAAGCACAATTGCCCAGCGATCTTTGAAGCGCTCGATGACTTCACGAGTGACATCATCGTTCTTAGAGTCTTCTTTTAGAGCTACTATGTTTTCAATAGTGTAGAGCTTCTCGAGTAAGCTCATAGGCCAATCCATATTGCTGCCGTTAAAACCGCTCAAAAACTGCATTTCGTGAATCAAAATTGGCATTGGAGAGGCGTCAGCTACCATCTTGAAATGTGAGTAGACTTGATTGTCTGAAAAGTACTTCTCTCTGAAAATAAGCGAAATACAGTCAGCACCAATTTCTTCAGCGTGCTTGGTAAACTCAATCGAAACTTTGGTGGTGCAATGAAGAGGATCGGCCACAATTACCAAAGTGTCTTTGTTGATCGCCTTAGCCTCTTTGACCACGAAGGCGTTTAGCTCTTTGATTTCATCAAATGAAAGCTGGCTGAAGCGGCTGTTGTAGCCCATTACATAAAAGATTTTAGCCCCAGCTGCAGTGGCATCTTCGAGATACTTTTTCAAACTGTCATAATCAATATCATCATTTTCATTGTCTAAAAATGGGGTGACCACAGAGTAAACTGGCCCTTTGATCTTCTCTTTTAGCTCCAAATACTTGCTCATAAGTGTCTCCTTAAAATTCTATGTCTTTTCATAAGCTGCTAGAGCCCCAAACCGGAAGCCAAGACCTGCCCACACCCCTCATAAGAGGTGATAGGTGGCTCTCTTCGCTGGCCCAGCCTACAGGCACTCTTGCAGTCTACTCAGCGCAGTCCAAAAGCCCTTGCCCCTGTCTTCGTGACCTTGCCAAATCTCAGGTAAGAAAAACAAATCAGAACCTTGCTTCTGCATAGAAGCAAACAGTTTATTAAAATCAATTTCTCCTTCAAAAACCTGCAGGCCTTCTTGCCCACTCCCCTTCGCATCTGAAATATGCAAATGACAAGTGTAAGGCATTACCGCTTCCGAGAATTCTTCAAATGACAAACCCAAGTGATTGCAGGCAAGTGCTGAGTGAGACGTGTCATAGCAAATTCTCATCTTGTGAGCCTTGCAAAACTCGACAATCTCTTCAGGTCTAACAAAAAGATTGTGGTGACTCTGTCCACCGAAATGCCAAGGAAAAGGAGGCATGGTTTGTGGCAAAATCTCACAGTCTCCCAAGCTGAGCTTCGATAACGAATCGGCCAAAATTTCATAGCGCTGTTTCTTTTCGTCTTCAGAGAGTAAGCTATGCTTGGTGAAGCCTCCTACGTTAGTTACAATCAGAGGCTTCTTGGTTTTTGGAAAAAACTCACGCAACTCTTGGGCTCTCTCCGCATCGCGATTCAAATCAGAAATAGAATGCTTAGTGTAGGCTTCATCTGTTGAGCAAAGATCTAAAATGTGCTCGCCATCGAACAGCTCAGGGCTGTGTACAATGAACTCGAGGTCATCATTTTTTTCTAAAAACTGCGAAGGGTCGAGCTCGAGATCTTTGTAGCTATAATGAAATTCAACGAAATCAAGCTTGATGCCTAAATTGGTTAGCGCCTTAAAATCATGGTAGCGAACCGGGATTCCAAACTTGAACGGAAACTTATATTGAGTCAGTCCACCTGATCTACCAGAGATGTCTGTCTCATAGAAGAAGTCTCCTTTTTTCATATCCCGGTCGAGCTTGAGGCCAATCAACTGCTTCTTGCGATATGGCTGCAAGCCTTTGCCTGGCGAGCGAACCTCAAGCATAGACTCATTTAGAAGCTCTCCGGCCTTGAGATCTTTTGCAGCCACCAGACTTTTACCAAGAGTCACCCGGTTGATCATCTCACCCTGTGAAATAGATCGAAAGTCTGAGCTGCCCATTGAGGCCTCTACATTTCGGATCGACTGAACCATCGAGGCAAACTCTTCAGGCAATAGGCTCACCTTGTGGTCATTGCCTTCCATAGACTTATCAACCGTGAAGTGCTTTTCAACAATCTTGGCACCCATAGCAACCGACGCTATTGGCACCTCAATACCTCGCTCATGACCAGAATAGCCAACTAAGCAATGGCCAATCTCTCCAAGCTTAGGCATGTAGCCCAAATTGATGTCAGCAAATGGTGCTGGGTACGTCGAATTGCAATGTAACAAAGCGTAATGGGCACCCGCTTCTCTCAGCACAGCAACAGTGTCGATAAGTTCATTCTCAGTAGACATGCCTGTCGACAAAATCATGTTCATCTCTAACTCAGCAGCCGCTCGCAACAGATCATGATTGGTCATGTCAGCCGAGCTAACCTTAATTGCATTCATGCCGTAGTCTTTGAGCCTTTGAAGGCTTGTCAGATCCCAAGGCGTGCAAAAAGGAGTGATGCCCAATGACTTGGCGTAATCAAAGAGCTCGAACAGCTTGTTGTAAGGGAGATCAAACTTGTTCAGTAAATCTAGAGTGTATTGCGTACCCAAATCTGCAGAGGCGTCGTCGGGCGATCCCGCATTCACATAGAGTGAATTCATGTCTCGCATTTGAAACTTAGCGCAATCAGCACCCGACTGCTTGGCCAGGTCTATCAACTTCTTGCCCAGCTCCATGCTGCCATTGTGATTATTGCCGATCTCTGCAATTACAAAGCAGGGGTCATTCTTTGAGACCTTAAGACCGTTGATGTCGAGAACTTCAACTGGTCTGGGCCTTCTCGTGACTCCCACCAGGCGATTTTGCTCATTCACCACCGGTAAATACTTCACCCGATCGAGGGCTCTTTTCATCTGGCGCTCAGAGTCGGTCGACTTGGCTACCAAGAAATCTCGATTCATCACTTCTGAGATTTGTTGTTGAAAGGCCGTCTCTTTTCTCTCAAGAAGTAGCCTGAGCAAATCACCATTTGTGAAGACGCCTTGAGGGCGATTATTTTCGTCGACGCAAATCGCGATCGACTCGGCACTCTTTTCAAACAGGTTGATCACATCGCTTACGGTTTGATTCTCAAGAACGGTGTACTTTTCAATTTTAGGATCCGTAAACATGAGGTCCTCTCTGACTCAATTAAGGTCTCGGCTCTGAACCTGGCGAGGGCTTATAGTCTTCTTTTCGTAGCACCTTTGTCAAAGCCCGATCCAGGTTGCCCTCCCAGTCTGGAGCAAACAGCTCAGCCCCAAGCTGTGCCGCATCAAACTGCTCTATAGGGGGGTACTCAAACTCTCGCTTAGGATCAAGCTTTTGCACAGTTTTTTGCCCAAAAAGCTCCTCCATAAACTCAATACCTGGCAGATCTAGCAACAGAGTCTGGCATCCAAAGGCAATGCCCTCGTACACAGCGGTCGAATATACCCCGAGCTGGTATTGAGACTCCGCCAGCAACTGGTGCAATGGAGGTTCGTTACCCTCAATGACTTGAACTCCACTTCGCGCCAACCAAGGGTAGACCTGTCGCCAGTTGTTGACCTCGGCGGGGTGCAATTTGTAGATGACCTTATCTGCTACGGGCTTCATTTTCTCTGCTACGTACCGTGATAAAGGCTCGCCAAGAGCCTTTTGTGATAGCACCACAATCTGCCTATCTTTCTTATCGACGTCTTTGTATTTACGCCTAAATCTTTCAAGATACGGATAACCAATCACATGAATTGAATCTTTTGGCCTTGCCCAAAACTCTTGATTCTTCCAAAACTCACCGAACGCGAAAAAGTGATCGGCACCAAGTTGCTTTCTTTGGTTGCCAAAATCGTAGTTCACTTTCTTAGCACTTGGAGAACCGTGCTGCAGTTCTACAGTCGGAATGCCCCGCTCTCTGCAAACGTCGATCAGGCCCTCATTGCCTTCAGCACGAACCATCATCACAACTTTTGGTTGCACTCGGTTCAAAATCTTTGCCCAGAGCTTTCTTTGCAACAAAAATCGAGAGTAGCGCTTTTGGTAAAAGGCCAAATCTGGAGCAGCTTCGCCAAATGACTTCTGCACTCGCGGACAAAGCATATCGATCAGTTTCTTTTGAAAGCTACCAAGCACGAACATCGGCACACGAGAACCCAAAACTGATGCCATGTACAAAGGGTCAAGATAGAACAACGGCTCCGTTTTGGCAGGTTGAAAGTGCAGAGGGTCGGCAAAGGGGGGCTCCATCACTACACACTTTTGAGCGTCTAAATGCTCGAGAATCGGGGCGCCATAGAGATCCCAAAACTTACCGTCAGGCTC
>JABSOQ010000169.1 GCA_013216195.1 Bdellovibrionales bacterium | reverse complement strand
AGTCTACGGTGCTCAATGGAGATCGTGGCAGAAGGCTGATGGTGGGACCGTCGATCAGATTGCAAACCTTGTCGAGGGCCTAAAGAACGACCCAAACTCACGACGACACCTAGTGGTTGCCTTCAACCCAGGAGAGCTTGATCAAATGAAGCTTCCTCCTTGCCACGCCTTTTTTCAATTTTATGTGGCCAAAGGCAAACTCTCTTGTCAGCTCTACCAACGCTCGGCAGATGTGTTTCTAGGGGTTCCATTCAACATCGCAAGCTACTCCCTTCTGACCATGATGATGGCACAAGTGTGCGGCTACGAGGCTGGTGAATTTATTCACACACTAGGTGATGCCCACCTCTACTCGAATCATATTGATCAAACTAAACTTCAACTCTCGAGAGAGCACAGGTCGCTTCCAACAATGAAGATCAACCCCGATGTAAAGTCGCTGTTTGATTTCACTTTCGATGACTTCACTCTTGAAGGCTACGACCCACACCCGACTATCAAAGCTGAGGTGGCAGTATGACCCTTTCCCATATAGTAGCAGCTAGCCAAAACAATGTGATTGGGGTCAACAACGACCTGCCCTGGAATATCCCAGAAGACATGAAGTTCTTTCGAGATAAAACCAAGGGCAGAGCCTTGATCATGGGCCGCAAGACTTTTGAATCTGTTGGCCATCCTTTGCCTAAAAGACTCAACGTTGTGGTAACTCGCCAGCCAGACTACAAACCTGAAGGCGCGGTTGTGGTCTCTTCAGTAGAAGAAGGGATTGAACTGTGCAAAACCAAGGTTGATGACTACGGAGACGAGATATTCATCATCGGAGGCGGCCAAATATTCAAAGACACCATGGATATCGTCGACATCATCTACTTGACCCGAATTCACCGCGATTACGACGGTGATATTCTTTACCCTGACGTTGACCCTGAGAAATTTGAAGAGGTCGAGAGACGCGATCGAGAAGAACCAGTCGCATTTTCTTTCCTAACCTACCGAAAGAAGTAACAAAACTGCGGCCCTGGCGCATGGGCCGCAACACTTCAGAGGCATTGATCACAATGCCAAACTCATTTTCAGAGCTAAAGATCTTTCACGCCCAATCAGATAATCTTGGTAAATTGCCCTAGTTTCAGTACGTTGCTGTCTCAAGATCGAGAGAGGTAAGACATGAGACTGTTTACAATGGCATTGCTAAGTGTATTCGTCGGGCCAGCCGCATTGGCCTCGGTACCCGCCACTAAGACCTACAAAAACCCCGCCGACATTTACAAGTTGCTGACTGAAGCAAAAGGCCTTCAGGAGCAAGTCGCTAGAGCTGGCATGTCCTACAGCTTTCCGGCTGTTGTAGATTCAATTGAAGTTTCGTTCAATGAGAACACTGATGACCCTGACTACACTGTGTGCGAAGTTACCTTTAAAGCCAATGTTAAGCATATGATGGGAATGTCTGCTCCAGAAATTCCAGAGACAAAGGTCTCAGATGATTATGGACAAGCCTGTGAATACGTAGATTACGGCCTGGGAGGCCCACAATAAAAAAAGGGACTCTTTGCAGAGTCCCTTTTCAAATCTCAATTTAAAATTAATTAGAAGCCAGCAGCTGCTGCAACATGATCGTTACAGCCCGCAGGCAATGCTGCCTCTACAGCCGCCTTGGCATCGATCAGCCCGGCACCCAACTGATTCTGGCTGTTGTCGCCTTCAAGTTGAATTGCTGTGGTTCTCAATAGATCTTTCACTTCTGCAGAAGTCAGCTCTGGGTTAATCGATCTTACGAGTGCTGCTACACCAGCCACGTGTGGAGAAGCCATTGAAGTACCCTGGAATGATGAGTAGTCAGAAGGTAGTACACCTAGGCTCGCACTCACTACGATACCGGCTGACTTCTCGACCATGTTTTGACCAACCTCTTGATCGATCATCACAACTGGTACATCAAGCTGACCCTGAAGGGTTCCTCTCATTACGCCTGGCTCATTGTTAAAGATAATTACAGCTTTTGCACCGTTAGAGACTGCTTCTCTAGCTTTGTCACCGAAAGCAATTTCACCTCGCTGGATCAAAGCGACTTTGCCGTTAACATCGATATCGGTGAAGTCTTCAGGCTTACCAAGACCAGCGTACACAATTTCACCACCGACAAGCTCATCAGTGATTGCAGAGCCGTCCATACCAGCACTTTCAACTTCTACTTCACCCTCACCAAGATCGATCAACACTGTTGAAGCTGCACCAGTGCCTTGCGGAACTGAAGACAGAACATCTACACCTGGAGCGACGATATCAAGCTCTGGACCCCACTGAGAAAACTCAGCTTTTGTTAGATCAGGGTTCAAAGCACCAACTGCAAAAGTTGTCTCGTAAGCTGCTGGAAAACCAACTCGGCTGTTACCACCGTTACCCGAAGCTGCCACGATCAAAACGTCTGCCTCTTCAGCGGCTACGTATGCTTTTCTTGCGAAGTCTGAACCAAAAGGCCCACCAAGAGACATGTTCACAACGTCGACACCCTCTTCTACAGCCCAGTTTACACCTGAGATAATGGCAATTGAGCTACAGCCGCGTGCCGCGCACACTTTACCAGCAAGCAGTTTTGCCTCTGGAGCAACACCGTAAAGACCAGTTGTTACGCCGTCGGCAAGAACAGTTCCGGCAACGTGTGTACCGTGACCTTGATCATCAAAGAACGGATATGGAAGACCAGAAGAGTTCGAGAAGTCTCTACCTTTTTCAAATCTTGAAGCCAAAGCTGGGTGATCTTTATCTACACCAGTGTCGAGAACCATGACTCGAGCGTTTCCACCTTTGTCACCGGCTTCCCAAGCTTCTGGAGCTTTGACTGCATCAATACCCCAAGGGTTGCTGCTGCTCTTAAAGTTTAGAAAATTGGCGTTCACATGAAACTCACCAAAAGACTTTATATTGTCTGGAAGTGGGATGAAGAACTCTTTCTCAACCTTAACAACACTTGGGTGAGACTCAATCGCCTCTATATTAAGTTCGTCGTTAGCCTCAACAACTACGAGTTCAACTGCATCAAGTGCATCCATGACTTTTGCATCGGAGTTCATGAACTGAACGCCTTGTTGAACTGGGCTGTTGAAAAACTGATTCAGAAGTTCATCCTGAGTAGACAGCTGCTGGTTGTAGGATTGAAAAGTCTGTGATGAAGAAAATTCAACCAGGTAGCGCTCCGCATTTGCCGTCCAAGGCAGTAAGGCCGCTGTTGCTGTGATTAGGCTGATTATCCGTAATTTGCCTGTCTTCTTGATCATGATAGCTCCCCCTCTTTTTTTGAGCTTCCACCGTTTCGGTGTGAAAAGATTAAAGGGGCTAGCTGTAGAATTTGCAAATTATATTAGTTCCAATTTGGAACTGGATGAAGGTACCTGAATCACTTGGCTATATCTGTCATGATCTGTTCAAAAAAATGTAGTGATTACAGCTTATTAAGAAAAGTTTACTCGCTTAAAGTCTAGGAGCGCCGCGTTCTGATTTCCACACTTTATGAATAATAGATATATGGCGCTGCGAGTAATTCTTATGGCTAAAGCCATTTTACTCAAGGCCAGTGGCCTAGATTAGGGTTTTACGACAGCATTGTTACCAAACATCAGAGCTCTCTCCTCTATTCTGATTGCAGAACAAACAAACGAGGAGGGAATAAAAATGAAAAGACTGTTGATAATGAGCCTGGTGTCAGTGGCCGTGATATTACCGAGCCTACAAGCTGGTGCAAAATCCAAGAAAGACCCCCAGCCCAAGGCCGCTAAGATTAACTTCATTACTTGTAGCAACTTGAGCCCTTACTTTTTAAACAACCTGCAGGGACACTTGTTTAGGGGTAGAAAACTCAACCCCAATCTTGACGGTATGCTGAATAGCTGTGTGAGGCAGAAGAGGAACGCAATCGGCAGAGGTCTAAACCTCGATTTTATCAAAAAAACAGCAGGCCTCGTGCAGCCACTAAAGCAACGAACTATAGTGGGTTCATATACACCTGAATCTTCGCTGTTCGTTTCTCGCATAACTTTGCCTGGTGGCGATAAACTGATCATCAAAATGAGGGCTCTGAGCGCTGAAAACACTGAGGGCACCTTGGTTCGCCTGAGAGGCGGCAAAGTTATTAACCGGGCCTATATCCTCGGCAATACCGAAATGCAGTACTAACTCTCAAGACTGAACTCTTAGTCAAATATTGAATAGGGCAACTTTGAGCGTCTTCTATTTGCCCCTTTTATCTAGAATGAGAAGTTTACAGAAAAATCACCCACGTGAACCGTTCGGTCCGTCGAAAGCACCTGTCTTTTAATATACTGAGAGCCAACCGAAGAGTTTGTTGAAATGTTGCTATAGTCAATTTTGAATACAAGGTCTGAACTGTAGAAGTAGTTTATACCTAGAGATGCCCTGTCTTGCGAACCAAGCAAAGAGGCCAATTCACCATGATAAGCGCGCGCAGCTGTAGCATGGATCAGAAAGTCTGAGGCATAATAACCCGCCGTTAAATAGGCACCTTCAATGATCTTCTCTTCTTCACCGCCTCTGATGTTAATTAGCTTTGCAAACTCAGCCATAAAAATAAATCTTGAGTCATCAAACTTTGCTGCTGCATTGAAAAACTGGAGATTAGCCAATTCTAGTCCGAATAGCGTTGAGCTCTCAGTAAAACCACCTTGACCATTGGGCGACAAATTCGGGTCATTCGTGAACCGGCTTGAGGCCACAAAACTACCCTGAGCGAGGCTGGCTCTGAGATTGAGGTTTTGCGAACTATAGCCAGCCACCAAACCCAATACGTTATTCAAATCTCCGGTAAGGACGTTATTACCCATTGTACTGGGCAAACCTTCGGGAACCTGGCTGGACTTTTCAACAAGCTCTTGACGACCGCCACCTCCATAAATCTGCAACATGATACGAGACTCATCAGATACATTGAGGTAGTAATTTGCACTGACTCCAGTCATTGTTGAAAATGGGTTACCGTAATAAATTTCAGTAGGCAGCCGGGACCAAGGGTAGAGAATTCCCACCTCTTGGTAATCTGAATGAAGAAACACCGGGAGCCGAATTTTTCCGATTCGAACTAAAAAAGAATCCGATGGCTTCCAGTTCAGATGTGCTAGTCGAATACTGGCATCGAAGTTTCGTCGGCCTGAGGACAGAAACTGAACAACCGAAGAGAACTGCTCATCTATTTGATATGTTAAGTTGACTGCAACTTGGCTCGCACCGATGTAGTCGACCTCATTGTCATACCAACCCTCATAGAGACCGTTAAAATCAGAATGGGTTGCAACAAGGTTACCGTAGCCGTTAACTTGCACTTGCGAATGAGCAGACGAACCTATCAAAATGATTAGCACCAAGATGAGAAATCGAGCCTGTGTTATCAAAATGCTTCCCCCAATTAAGATTGAACAAAAATTAACCTAAGTGGATTTCTCGCAGTTGACAACTGCATGTCGATCTTATCTTCTATCTAACATGAGAAACATTGCTGCACTTCTACTCGTTCTACTCTTCGCGCCTACAGTTTGCTTTGCTGGCAGTTACTCTGTGGTATCAAACAATAGCCAAGCTTCTGAATTATCGAAGGATGACCTTCGAAAAATTTTTCTAGGTGAAAAGTCTTTTTGGCCTGACGGCGAGCGAATTGTAGTTGTTATGTTAAAAGGCAAAAAGCAGCACAAAACAGATTTTTTGAAAGAAGTTGTGAAGGTTTCCGACTGTAAGTTTGATCAGCACTGGAAGGCAAAATTGTTCTCAGGACTGGGCTACCCGCCTCAAACCTTTAAAAGCTCTACTGCGCTGGTCAATTTTATGGAGAACAATACCAATACAATCGGTCTTGTGCCTGCTGAAACCGACTCTGAGTTGCAAGTTATCTTCTCTGGAGAAGGGCCTTCCGCAAAGAGCAAGCAACCAATGAAACAGGCACTGATCTCAGATCTTTAGACAAATCGAAATCTGATTAACGTTTTGGATTACACTTGATTACTGAGTAAGCTTTGCACTAAAGCAACCTCGTTGACCGCCAAGACTCGAACCCCTACACCTGGCTTATTACTTTCGGAAGACTCAGCCCAGAGAACTTCGGCGACACCTTCTATTGATTTGCCATCTCTTTTAAACTCAAAGTGTAGCGTCTCACCCGGAGAAAAGTTCTCTGCACCCGGATGAGGTAAGAAGAAGCCCATATGGTTAAGCTCTACACCTGCAGAGGCGTTGTCATCTAAAACTAACTCGTGCTCGGGTGAATCTGACCAATTGGCTAGCTCTAAGATTCGTTCGCCTCTCTTTTTTAGTGCAAGCTCAAGAGTTGAAATCAGCCTCGGGATCTTAAGTGGCTTTTCAATGAGTGAGAATCCCCCCTTTTCAACAACCTCTCGAGTGGTGATATCTGCGAAGCCCGTAATTAGTATGGCTTCGATCTCAGGAGAGCTCTGTTTTATTGAGTCCATCAACTCGACACCTGACATGCCCGGCATTCTGATATCAGAGATAATGACATCTACCTTTGTGCCAGCGACTTGGCTTATCGCCGATTGCCCACTGCTGGCAGTCAAAATGTTAGTGAAACCTTTAATTTCAAGGGTGTCTTCAACGAATTCAAGTATGTCTGGCTCGTCATCGACAAGCAAAATCTTCTTACTCTGGATCATGCAGACCTCAACACACTCTTGTTTGCAGCATTAAACTGTGCCGGCAAGCTCATACAAAACTTTGTGTTTTTACTCTTTGTATCTAGCCAAAGGTTCCCACCATGCCGCCTGACGATACCATGAGAAATACTTAGCCCAAGACCTGTGCCTTGCCCTATAGGCTTTGTCGTGAAAAACGGCTTCAAAATATCTTGAGCTATTTCGGCAGGTATTCCATTGCCAGAGTCCATAATATGTAGCTCGGCAAGGCTTCCGTTGTCGCTAGGTCTCGAACCAATCTTCAACCAAGGATAAGAATCTTCCGCTACAGCGTCGATACTGTTATTGATAAGGTTAATCAAAACCTGCGAAAGCTCGGTACGGTTGCCCTCAACTCGTATACCATCAGCCACCTTAACTTCTAAACCTATACCACTCACTCGAATTTTCTCAGAGCACAGCGATACCGCCTCCATCACTAGGTCTTTAAGCTCAAACTCGACCTTTTTGTCTTTCGAGCTGTCTCGAGAAATAGTTTTGAGTGATTTTACGATGTTCGAAACTCTGTCTACTGTTTTGCGGGCTTTTCCCAGACGACTGAGAATCTTTTCGAGATTTGGTCTTTCACTTTCGAGAGACATCAAGGCCGTATCAATATTGCCTGAGATGACAGCGAGCGGGTTGTTGATTTCGTGAGCTATACCCCCAGCCATTTCACCCAAAGCAGCGAGCTTTGAAGAGGTAATCGCTTGAGCCTTGTAATGCTGTGCTCGCGAGTACTGCTTGTAAAAACTTATAGAGAAAAGAATCAAGCAACCAATGATCGAGAGCAGAACCACAAGACCATAGGTTAGGCTCTGTTTGTAATCTGATTGCTTCTGGGCTAAGAAGTCAGCCCTCACCTGTGAGAGCGATGACGAAACTTGAAACAATCGACCCTTAAATTCGGCTGATGAATTTT
>JABSOQ010000017.1 GCA_013216195.1 Bdellovibrionales bacterium | reverse complement strand
CTTTTTTATCGAGTTTGTCTTGAAGTTCCTGTGGCAATGAAATGCTTTGTACCAAAAACTTTTCTAGCTCTAACCCATAATTGTCGAACTCATCTTGCAAAAAGCCTTGTAGGTTCTCTGAGAACTCGAGTTGGTTAGCTGCCATGTCGACAAAACCAACATCTGAGTTGCCAAAAAAATCTGCCATCGAAGTTGTGATGATCGCTCGAATCTGACCATTCAACTCTTCGGCATAGTACTTGTCGCGAGTGCCACTCACCTTGTTGAAAAAGACTTTAGGGTTCTTAACTTTGTAAGTGTAGCTGCCGTGAGCTCGCAGCCGGATAGCTCCAAACTCTTTGTCTCGAATTGTCACCGGATTCGCTGTGCCCCAGCGAAGATCAAGCTGCTCACGAGTGCTAAAAAAGATCACATCTGATTTAAAAGGCGATTCGAAACCTTTGTCCCAGTTTTTTAAGTTTGTTAAAAGAGGTAGAGTGTTGGTGTTCAATGTATGAAGACCTGGCTCAAAAACATCGGCCAATTCACCTTCATTCAGAAAAAGAGCCAACTGAGTTTCTCTTACTGTAAGCTGAGCTCCATTCTGGATTTCTTTGTCCATCATCGGGTATTTAAATGCGAGTACACCGTCTTCTTCTTCGTTCCATTGAATAACGTCAATAAACTGCTTTTTTAGAAAATCAAAAACCATGTGGTCTCCTTCATTGCACCGCGAATCGAGGTCGTGTAATTTTGAAAAACTATTGTGTCGTTCTCAGAGGAGACTGGCAAGTTTTTAACCAAAGGGTCAAAGTCACTTATGACAAACAGCAACTTACCCACCAACCGAGGCAACTCTCAACCCACAAGCAGCCATATGAGCTCGACTAGTTTTGTACAAAAAATAGGCCCCTCGGCTCTAGTCCTGTCAGTAACTGGCCTTAGCATAATGGTGGCCAGTTTTACTGTGATGAGCTCATTTGCCGTGCTTGCACTCGGCGCCGCTGCCTCCTTCGCTGGGGCAGGACTTGGACTTGTGCGTTATATTCAGGGCGGTCACTACATTGAGAACCATTCACCTACAAAATCAGCCCAGCACTTCGAACTCAAACAACTGAAGAGAGCCATTAGCAAATTGAGATACGAAGAGGGCTTCGCAAGAGAAGAGTTTATTGAAGCTTGCGTTGAACACATTGAAGCTTTTGACAAGCAGTATCAGCTATATCTTTCACAACTCAAAGCGAAGTTTGAGCCGGGCGAGTTGACCTACGGCAGGTATCTGCAAGCCGGCGAAAATCTTTATTTGGCCTTAACATCAAGTTTCTTAGAGCTCCAACAAGTGCTGGAGCAAATTGCCGTTTTCAACGAAGACAAGCTGAGAAAGCAGCAGAAAAAAGCCGAGAAGGCAGGCGAAAAATTCGAAGAGCCCCGTTTAACAAAACTCAACGGTCTCTGGGAGAGGGCCACTGGGCTTGATCAGCTCATCGTCGAAGCCATGAGCTCTTTGCAGCACACGACTGACGAGATCAGCAAAGTGGTTACAGATTCGACAGATCAGAAGAAAGACCTCGAGGACATCATGTTACAACTTAAGACCCTCGCGGACCGAGCGCACAAGTACTCAGCAAAGTAGGGAGCCATACAACTTGCAATGGAATGAACTTCTCAGAAGCACCAAGAGGCTGGCCCTACTCATAATTACCATATGGGCGACTTTTGCTCTCCAGTTTGTCTTACCACCCATAACCTATCTCGGCATAGTTCCCCGCTCCCAAACTGGCTTAATTGGGGTTGTCTGTTCGCCATGGCTACATGGCAGCCTTCAACACATAACCGCAAACAGTCTCGCGATAGCCAGTATCGGTATTCTGTTTTGTTTGTCTTATGCCAAACATTTTCTTCAACTGACCTCAGCTCTGATTTTACTAAGTGGGTTACTCACTTGGGCTATTGGCCCCTCTCGAACCCTTATAATCGGCGCCAGCGGATACACTTATGCCTTACTAGGTTTCATGATTTTTATGGGTATGATGAGTCGTAGCTTCAAAAATATTTTCTTTTCAATAGTTGTGGTCCTCCTGCATGGAGGTGCTGTGTTTGGCTTACTGCCATCTCAGCCCGGAGTGAGCTGGCAAGCTCATGTTGCTGGTTTTTTTGCTGGTTTAATCGTCGCAAGAGTTTATAGTAAACGGGTTCACCACTAGGAGGATCTTAATGAGCACAAACGGCAATAGTACAGATCAGACCAAACTGAAGACCCTAGATAAGTCTCAGATAAAAATGGACCTCAATCTCGAGCCACCATCAGCCAACCTTGCCGAAGTGAATAAAGACGACACTCTAGAAAAAAAGGCCGAAGAGTTTGTTGACCAAATCATCGCCTTTACTGCTGACAATCACGACGAGACTGGCGAGAGAAAGAACGCAGTTGAAGATTACGGCTCTGCCATACAAAGAAAAGCGGCAAAACAAACTCAAATGCTCAAACAGCCTTTGAAAGACATGTCGAGGCAGAGCGAAGACGGAGGCGGAGTCGCCAAGAGCTTGATAGACCTCAAAGTTGAAGTTGAATCTCTTGATCCTGCTAAGTTCAACTTTGAGCCAGGCTGGATGACTCGAACCCTTGGCTTTTTGCCTTTTATTGGCACCCCTATGAAAAAGTACTTCTCCAAATACGAATCTGCTCAAACCGCTATCAATGCCATTATTCATTCTCTTGAAAAAGGCCGTGATGAACTTACTCGCGACAACACAACTCTCAATGAAGACCAAAAGTTAATGAGAGAAAGTACTCACGAGCTTCAAAAGGCCATAACAGTTGGGCAATTGATGGACCAGAAGCTGAGCTATCGCCTCGAGAGAGACATCGGCTCAGAAGACCCAAGACACAAGTTTATCAAAGAGGAGCTTTTGTTTCCTTTGAGACAAAGAATCATGGATCTCCAGCAGCAACTGGCGGTCAACCAACAAGGGGTTCTCGCGACAGAAGTTCTGATGAGAAACAACAGAGAGCTGATTCGTGGAGTCAACCGAGCTCTGAATGTTACAGTATCGGCATTAGAGGTCGCAGTCACAGTAGCTGTAGCCCTGACAAATCAAGAGATTGTTCTAAAGAAAATCGACGCCTTAACCAACACTACGAATAGCCTAATCGGAGGCACAGCCGAGCGACTAAAAACACAAGGCGCAGAGATTCAAAAGCGAGCCGCTTCGAGCCAGCTTGACATCGAGACGCTGAAACAAGCATTTTTAGACATCAACACCGCTTTAGAGGACATCTCAACCTTTAGATCTGAGGCCTTACCACATATGGCCGAAACCATAATCGAAATGGATCAACTCACTGAGAAGGCCGAGGAATCGATTCAAAAAATGGAGGAGAGCTCTAGAGCCGAGGGACAACTCTCCTTGTCTCTTTGATCTGACAGCTAGAAAGAGAGCTAAAAGTGTGACTTGGCTCCCGTAAAGGGGGCCTTTGTTTTGTTATGCACTCTTGTGTGGTAGACTGCCATCGCAAAAGGAGAGGTTATGCTACGGATTTAAGACCAAAACGCTCTTTTAGATTTGTTTCGAGACATCGACCGAGATCAGGTCATTGTGCCAACAGATATCAAGTTTCCCCTGGCAGTTGTCGATTACCTTGCCTGGAAAGAGCCCTCTGGCCACAGAACTTTTTTGGTTCTTGAAGACAAAGCCTCGGGCAGGCCCTTTGCTATGACATTTGAAAGAACCAAAAACACAGAGGCAGTGCCGATGATGTGCAATTGGTGCCATGCTGTTCGACCTGCGAGTGATGTTGCTCTGATGACAGCTGCTGTAACAAAAAGAAAGCGAGTCGGGTTGTACTTGTGTAGCGACATTAGTTGCAAATCGAATGTATTAGACAAGCCGTCTGTGCACGATATGCGAGAGACCTTAGACAAAACTGAAAAAACAATTCGATTGAATCAAAAGATTCACAATTTTATCAATCGAGAGATCCTTTAGAATAGAGGGCCTTTGATGGCCCTAAGCTTGTCTCTGGTTTTAATTGGGTGAAGTTCTATTCGGCTTTTGCACCTGGCCAGTCTTTGCTCTGCCAATATGCCTCGGTTTCGCCACCCATTTCTTTCACGCTATCAGCAACCATTTGAAGCATGCGCGTTTGGGCATACTTGGGCTGTTTGAGAGAAGAGGCCCCTGCTTTGTCCCACAGATCAAACCCCTTCTTCAACGCCACTTCTTGTTCACCTTTTTGAATTGCAACTTCACCTTCGCAAACGCAAAGGTAGGTTTTCTCTGGCTTTTCTTCGATCATGAACTTTGTTCCTCTCACCCCTGCTGTCACCCCTCGGGTCTTGATTCGAAAGGGCTTTCTTTTTGCCTCTTTTTTAGCAGGCAGAAACCAGCCAAAAAGTTTACCAGCGATAAGCTCAACCTGACTCTCTTTTGCTGTGCTTGTATAGATTCTTGCTCGACCAGATCTGACCTGAAGTTTTCGCCCGCCTGGATACTCAATAACCGCGAAAGAATTTTCGCCACTAGCATCCAGCAAATGGCCCGGCTCTAGCTGCTCTCCCTTTTTGATATACTCACCATTGTAAGAAACAAGCCCTTTTACTGAAACAACACGAACTGTTTCTGCAGCCTGTAAGCTTAGAGAAAACACCAATATGAGTGCAAAGATAGCAGCCTTCATTTACCTTCCCCCTTTGAGAACACCTGAATTATTTCATTCCTGAGATTAGGTGTCATGTGACTTATAAATAAAAAGTGCCGAGACTTAAGCTCGGCACTTCAATTGGTATTGAGAAATGAAACCTCTCAACGCGCGTAGGCCACTTTTGCCTTCGCTTTGCTGCGGATCTTGGCCACATTCTTCATATTAAAAAAGTGCATTCCACCAAGAACAAGCAGAACCCAACCCAGCTTGAATGTCATGGCCTGAAACACCTCGCCTGCATCAGTGGGCACACTGCCAATGCTCACAAACAAAGACACAAGGCCAAAGTTGACCAGATAAAAACCTGTGAGCAACAGCCTATTTATAGACCCCGCCATCTCCTCATCACTATCGAATGCATCTAGCAAAAAGCGATAGCCATTGCGGTATAGATTCTGGCCTACCAATATGGTGAACACCACAGACAATGCCAGATAAACACTGTGATACGCTATTGGTAACATAGTTACTCTCCTTTGTTGTTCGTTTCAGAAAAATCAAACAGTCCATCAAAATCGTCTAAGATGCCAAAAACACGCCCTCTCACCAAAAGCCCAAGAGGTGAGTTAAGAGACTTGTGAAAACTCACAAGAAGCGGCACAACTTTGTCGACTAGATCAAAGGTGTTTTTGGAGCCTTCACTTCTGTCGTAGATCCAAAAAAGAATGATCCCCAACATTAACAACCAAAGATAATGAGGCAGAGTCTCTTTGAGTCTTGGATGAAAGTCTTCATCAGAAGTTTCAACCAGCTCTTTGCACATCATCATGGCCTGAGTTCTCAGGTCACGTGACTGCTCCGAAAAGGGAGACATCGGGCTCCTAGGATCGGCCGCAGTACGAAACAAACTTCGAGCCATGTCTTTGTAGGGCTCGGCCGTCTCAACCTTTGTTCTGAAGAGGCGGTGAAGTCTCTTTTCGAAGTTGCGCTCCTGGGTGAAGTATTCGCCCATGGCCTCTTCATGTTGCTGCTGAGAGAGCTCGTAATAAGACATCACCAAGCTCTCTTTAGAGGGGTAATAATAGTAGAAGTGGCTAGGGGTCACCCCTGCCATCTTTGCCAACCCCCTCATTGTCGTTTTATCGAAACCTTGATCTGCGAAGGCTTGAATCGCGACGTCAAAGAGGTGCTTCTTAGTATTTTGAGCTTTTTCAGTAGTTTTGAACATGTTCAAATAATGCCTCAAGTCGGCCTCGTTGTCGAGAAAATATTGAACGCGTTCAAAAAATAGAAGAGACTGCTCTAAGTATCTAATTTTATTGATTTATGAATTGAAGGTTTTTCTAAGCAGGCAAAACCCTGCTCTCGGGCGAGATTCTGGCTGTGGTAAATAGAATTTATTTACTGTGCACTTAAATCTTACCTCTGCAGAATCTGGGAATCTGGGAATCTGGGAATCTGGGAATCTTTATTCGCGAGATTGCTCAGCTGAAGTCAAACTAATTTATAAATAAATTTTATTTACCTCTAAAAGGTCATCAGCTAATCAGAGGGTCAGTAAGCCTCCATCACCAATGAGCCGCCATTCGCGAGCGGAGATAGGGCAATCATTATTAGTGCCTAGCTAGAACAGCCTGGCTCCATTGGGTACGCTCTGATCAGGCGAAAACAACACCACCCTGCCCTGCTCATCAGGAAAACCTAAAGTTAGAACCTCTGACCGGATCGGGCCAATCTGCCGAGCTGCAAAGTTCACCACTGCCGCCACCTTCTTACCAGGCAAGTTCTCACAATCGTAGTGCTCTGTAATTTGAGCACTCGACTTTTTGATACCTATCGGGTCTCCAAAGTCTATCATGAGAATGTAAGCTGGCTTTCGCGCCTCTTTGAAAACTTCAGCCGATTTAATAGTGCCCACCCTTATATCGACCTTCATAAAGTCATCAAACCCAATCTCTGGTTCGGGCTCTGAGTTCGCTGAATGATTCACATGCACACCTGACTCCTAGTTTGACTTTTAACCGCAAAGAAAAGCTTTGAACAGGCCTATTAGCAGCCTACAACTCTAAACAAAAAAGCCGCCTGAATATCAGCGGCTTTTTCAAAAAAACTCGAATGCGATGTACTACTCTTTAACTAGAGAGACGTCATCAATCCAAATTGTTCCGTTCTTCTTGGCATCGTTTCTGTCAATGTTCCAAGAGAAACTAACACGAGCTGCAAACTCATCACCCTTAATGGCGATTGTCTTTTCGTGCATTGTCCACTCGTTCTTTAGAGCTCTATGCTCACCAAGTCTGTCCGAAGTAGATTTCGATCGAGACATAGCTTCTGAAAGAACAGAAACTTTACTGCCTGCGCCAACGCCTTCGCCTCTAACCCAGTATCTTAGCTTGTAGAAACCGCGAGATTTACCTTCGCCAGGAAGCGGCACCAACTGGCTGAATTTACCTGAACCATTCTTAAGCTGAATAGCTGTTGAACCTGTGCGGGCATGCTTTCTACCGCCGTGCGCTTGCCAATTCTTTTTTGAGCCAACCATCTGCCAACTAGCAGGAGAAGAGCCCTTCATATCTTCGAAAGCAGAGTTCGCAAGAAGATCACCTTCTACTCGCTCTACAGGAAGAGGTCGGTTGGCTTTTTCAGTTCTTTTAGCCATCTTCTTTTTCATATCTTTTTCGCAGCGTCTTTTGGCCTTCTTGCAATCGCCGCTAGCTTTTCGAAGAGGGTTCTTAAGGCACTGTCTTTCTTGCTTATCACACTTCTTAAATTTTCCAGCAAAGCTGAGGGGGGCAAAAGACATCAAAGCACCCAAGATCACGAAACTCATGATTTTCATATTCATATCCTCCATAGAGAGCTTAGTTTTCAATACTAAATGTCTTAAAGCTAACGACTATACCCCCGCCATTTTTGCTCGCAAGAGACAATTTGTGTACTGAAACTCACGGCATCTGACAGGCAAGACAGTGCATATTTTGCTTGGTCTGTGTTCAAAAATCGTCATCACGCATCAATAATCAATAGGTTAGCTCTTCTGAAGATCCCAAGCCATAATGATGCCGTATAACAATAAAACCCAACGGGACCACGATAATGATTCGAATGACCTCCAAACTCATTGCGCTACTGCTTATCACCAGCTTTTACAATTCAAGTTTTGCAGAACCTCCCGCTGAACCACCTTTGGGCTGGGGATACGAATTTGGCTTCGGCAGCGCAAACGATGGCTCGGGCCTCAGATTTTTGCTGGAGTCTCGAACCCTAATGGTCAAGCCTCACGCAACTGAAAAACGCAAAGACAGCTACAGTGTACTATTCGGTATGGAGTCTTTGAATGTCTCAGATGAGACAGTTCCGATGGCATCTGTGGGCTTGAGAATTCGCCGTATTGTTGAAGGCTATGCCAACAATAGCTACCTCGACATCAACGCACTCTACACTTTAAACAATGAAGACATCGTCTTTGAAGAAACCGGTCAATGGGGAAGCCGCATTGCTTTCGGCTTTGACCTGCCTTATGCGCAATATGCACGCACCCGTAAACCTGACGAATTTTTGTATGGGTACTTTTTCGTAGAAGGTGGCTGGCTTGTTGGCTTCCCGAAAGCTGACAGAATCGCAGGGCGACCAGATTTGCTAAACGGACTGATCGCAACTATTGGCTTCAAGGCTCGCTGGAAGTGATTGCGATCTCTGCCGCACTACACTAGAGTTTCATTATGGTCAGTTTGTTAACGCTTCTTGATGATATTGCTACAACTCTTGACGACGTCGCTGTCATGAGCAAAGTGGCGATGCAAAAAACCAGTGCACTGATGTCTGACGATCTGGCTGTAAATGCAGGTGTGGTCGACGGCGTAAGCCCAGATCGAGAGCTTCCTATGGTAAAGGCCATTTTTATTGGCTCTTTGCTAAACAAATTCTACTGCATCGTAGGAGTGTTAGTGCTAATGGCCGTCTACCCGCCACTGCTGACCGTTATCATGGTTATTGGAGGCCTATACCTCAGCTATGAAGGCGTTCACAAAATTGTTGAAAAGCTGTTTCACAGCAACGAAAAGACAAAGCAAGACCGCAAGACGATACCTGAAAAAGAAAAAGTAAAAGGTGCGATTCGCACCGATCTCATTCTCTCCATTGAGATCATTGTGATTGCGAAAAGTACACTGTCAGGCGATTTTCTAACACAAGTGTTAACTCTTATTGCAGTTGGTCTTGCTGCCTCGATAATTATTTACGGATTGGTTGCGGCTGTTGTGAAAATTGATGACCTCGGGCTTTCGTTGATGAAAAAGGGCTTTAAGAGAGTGGGCTCCTCTTTGGTGAGAATCATGCCCTACACCATGAAGGGCCTGGGAGTAATCGGCACAGTCGCCATGCTATTGGTCGGCGGGGGCATTTTAGCTCACACTTTTCATTTGCCCTTGTACACAAATGAACATGTGCAAAATTGTCTCATCGGGCTTGTCGCAGGTGCTGTTTGCGTGGGCTTGATGGAACTAAAGAACAAAGCCCTGCCCGCTAAAGTCGGCCACTAGTAAAAATGCAGACTCGCTGAGAAGACCACGTTAGCAAACCCACCCAAATCATTATGATTTTTCAGTGCCCGATAGCTAAAACCTATTAAATATTAGTTATTTATTGTTAGCCCCCCGGTAGGAACTGTGCCACACTTTTCAAGTCTCAAAAACTTGGAAAGGGGTTTTCATGAAACACACAATGATGTTTGTGGTCGCCGCTGTCGCTGTAGCAGCCATGGGGTGTTCGTCATCATCCACAAAAAGAGATAAGTCAGCCAACCTTTTTGCTAAAGGCGTTGCAAAGCCAAATTCATTCTGGTTCCCAGAAATGATCAACCTCAACCCACTGAGGCAGCACGCTGCTGAGTCAAACCCCTACGGAGATGACTTTGATTATGCAAAAGCTTTTAAAAAATTGAATCTCAAAGCAGTAAAAGCAGATATTAGCAAAGTTCTAAAAGACTCTCAGCCGTGGTGGCCTGCTGACTATGGAACCTATGCTCCATTCTTTATTCGTATGGCATGGCACAGTGCTGGTACTTACAGAATTCACGATGGTCGCGGCGGAGCCGGCGGAGGACAACAACGCTTCGAACCTCTAAATAGTTGGCCAGATAATGGAAACCTCGACAAAGCTCGTAGGCTGCTATGGCCTATCAAGAAAAAATATGGTCGCAGCCTTTCATGGGCTGACATCATGGTTCTTGCTGGCAACGTGGCCCTTGAAGACATGGGCTTCCAAACCTTCGGTTTCGCAGGTGGAAGATCTGATGATTGGGAACCAGACTTGGTCTACTGGGGCCCAGAGCATGAGATGCTTGAAGCCAACAGAAGAGATGGAAACGGTAAACTTCGCAAGCCTCTTGGCGCCGTTCAAATGGGCTTGATTTATGTCAACCCAGAGGGCCCTGGCGGAAACCCTGATCCACTTTTGGCTGCAAAGTCGATTCGCGAATCATTTGGCCTGATGGCAATGAACGATGAAGAAACAGCGGCTTTGATCGCTGGTGGTCACACCTTCGGAAAGGCTCACGGAGCACACAAAGTTAGCTGTGTAGGCAAGGCACCTTCTAATGAATCTTTAGAGAAGCAAGGCTTTGGTTGGAAAAATAAATGTGGCAAAGGTCATTCAGAAGACACTGTGACTAGCGGCCTCGAAGGCGCCTGGACTTCGACACCAACTCAATGGTCTATGCAATATCTTGCTAATCTCTATGCATTCGAATGGGAAAAGACTAAAAGCCCTACAGGTGCAATTCAATGGGTACCGAAAGATGGTGCAGCAGCGAACACTGTTCCTGATGCTCACATCAAAGGTAAAAAGCACCAGCCGATCATGTTCACAACTGACCTGGCACTCAAGTTTGACCCGGCTTACCGAAAAATTACTCAAGGTTGGCTGAAAGATCCTAAAGGTTTTGAGAGAGCATTTGCCAAAGCATGGTTCAAACTTACTCACCGAGATATGGGCCCACGAGCTCGCTACATCGGAAGTGAGTCACCAAAAGAAATCTTGATCTGGCAAGATCCAGTGCCAAAGAGAACTTACCGAAAGATCAACAACAGCCAAATCAACTCACTGAAGAAGAAGATCTTGGCCTCTGGCCTTACTATCCCACAACTTGTGAGAACTGCTTGGGCTTCAGCATCTAGCTTTCGCGACACAGACATGCGCGGTGGCGCAAACGGTGCTCGAGTTCGTTTAGCTCCTCAATCAGGATGGGCTGTTAACAACCCTGATGAGCTGGCCTCGTCACTTAAAACTCTCACTAGCGTGCAAGAGAAATTCAACAAGTCGCTTCCGAAAGGTGTTCGCGTTTCACTGGCTGATACAATTGTATTGGGTGGTGTTGCTGCAGTAGAAAAAGCCTCGCGACTAGCTGGCAACGCCGTTCGCGTTCCCTTTAAGGCTGGCCGAACTGATGCGACTGAAAAGCAAACTGATGCGAAATCGTTCGAAGCCCTCGAGCCCAAGGCTGACGGCTTCAGAAACTACTACACAAAGGCGAGCTACTTCTCACCAGTGAACGCGATGATCGACAAAGCAGCTCTACTTGGGCTGTCAGTTCCTGAAATGACTGTTTTAGTCGGTGGAATGAGAGCGCTAAATGCCAACACTGGCGGCACGAAACACGGTGTATTCACTGATAGACCAGGTCAACTCAGCAATGACTTCTTCGTAAACCTGCTCGACATGTCAACCATGTGGAGAAAGGCCTCTACTGAAGGCATGTACGAGGGAGTCGACAGAGCCTCCGGTAAAGTGAAGTACACTGCTACGGCTGTTGACTTGATGTTTGGATCTAGTGCTGAACTAAGAGCAATCGCAGAAGTCTATGCATCAGACGATGGCAGAAAGCAGTTCGCAAAAGATTTTGCGGCGGCCTTTTCTAAAGTCATGCATGCAGACATGTTCTAGTTCTCTGTAGACAATTGATTCTTGAATTTCAAAGGGCCTCATAAGAGGCCCTTTTTTTATGCCTGAAGACCATCACCTCGAAATCGAAACAGTTGCAACAATTTGAGAACACGATTTAAAAGAAGGTTTTTTAACTAAGTTCATATTTCATAACCTACGTGGCAGGTGTCAAATTATGAGACAGCCTTCAATCAACAGCTTATGGCTCACCCGGCACAATACTTGTTACTGAAGTTGCATGAAGGGTGGCATTCTATGACTTTTTATAAGAAGTTTGAGGCTTGGCTTGATGCCAGGCAAATTGCAGATAACGAGCTCATCACACCGGCCGACAGAGCCTTGTACAAATTGGGAATAGACTACAAACCGACAGTCTATATGACGACCCATGAAATGCTTCTGCTTGTGTTCTTTCCGACCTTTTATCTATCGGTATTTTTACTTCCTGCAGCTGTGGCCCTGGCAACTTCCATGACTAGCCTAATAGACCCTACGGCCCACATTGGTCTCGTAGAGGCATATGCCTTAGTGGCGTCACCAGACACGCTATGGGTTCATATTGCCTTTTCAACATTATCAGCCTTGGCCGTGACACTGCCTCGCTTAGCACTCAATTCTAGAGCCCGAAAAAAATACTCACTGCCCAACTACCAAGATCTGTTTCTTGCCCGCAGGGCAACCGCAAAATTTGAAGTTACTGAAACTGAGTTTAGGCTAAGTGCTTAAGCTCACTTCCAACCTTTGGTGCTTCCATCAGATCTTTGCCGAGTGCATTTGAAACGGTCGACAGACTCTGGGCGAAGTCGACCTTGTTTAAGGTGCCCTCGTTCTGATGCACGCTTACGCCAGCGACGATAGGCCTTCTCATCGAGTTGAGTCCGCATGAATCTCTCGACTTGATTTGGTGTCAAACCAAACTGACGCTGGATCGCCTCGAAACTTGTTCGATCCTCCCAAGCCATTCGAACTATTCGGTCTTGGTCTTCTGCTGATAACTCAGCCCAATCATCTTTGGTTTTTCTTGAAATACCCATTAGAGGCATATTAGCAGGTTCCGTGGCTGAACAGGCCAATACCGCCCTAGTGGAGCTAGATCGGCCAAGATTGCGGGGTTTAAGCCACTTACTTCTGCTTCATTTCTCTTCGCCGCATCGGCATCGAGTCGATAATTTCAAAAACTTCAGTCATCTCGGTTAGTGATGAAAACCGCTTCTTAACGCCCCCGTCTTTACCAATAAGCACCATGGAGAAGACAGTTTTATTAAAACCAAACTTTCGGCTCACTTCACCTTCTGTAATTTCAAAGATTATAAGATCTCGCTCTTCGCACTCAGCTTGAGAATCAAGAAACCTCTGCATTTGAGCTGCTGATTGATCTACATCATCAGCGTTCAACAGCAATATTCGGTTCTTCCATTGATATTGCTCTAACTCGAGGGCCGAAGCTGACAGCGATGACATAACCACAGACACCGTAAGGGCAAGAATGACCCTTACGCCTTTCACTACTTCACTTCTATCTTTTGAATTGCAGAATCAACACTGGCTCTCAACTGATCAAATCTCTTTCTAGCGCCAGAAGCCTCGACAACAATCAGCTCTTTATTCGAGGGTATCACTGCAACTTGGTAAATGTAGTCTTCCGAACCTACCGGCACGTTGTATTCGAACTGCTGGCCCTTAACTCCCGAGACCTTGATGTCAGACTGAGAGAGCTTGACGTAGCCATTCTCAGTGAGATGATTAGCCAACGCCTCTGACCAAAACTCAAAACTGCCATCTTGCTTCGGCTTCACTTTTCTCACTCTGTAGACTGTCCCCTGTGGCTCTACGGCCGCCAACACAATACCTTTGCCCTTGATTTTCTTATCGACGGCAAAATGCTTTGGCACCGAAGGCTTTACCCTAGAGGTTTGACAACCAACAGTCAGAGTAGAAACGAATACTAAAATCAAACCTAAAATCAGTTTTCTCATTTGTAATCCTCCAACAAAGCCCCAACGTTTACACCGTTGATCCAGTCGAAATCAGAGCTTACCTGACGGTTTAACTTCACATTGCGCTGTCTCTGTTTAAACGTAATGTCCATCTCAGCAAATTTAGATTGGTGAGTCTGATAGCGAATCTGCCCTTTTAGACTTTCAATTGCCAAAATCAAACGATTGATTTCTGCCTGTATTGGCACAAGCTCTTCTCTCTTTTTTGTAGTCCGCAAGACTCTCATGTAATCTTTCAGAGACTCTTCTTTAGCTTGTAGTTTGGCCTTGTCATCAACAAGAAAAGGGCGCATGTCCCATCTCTTCATATTGAATTCAACATAGGGGCCGATCGCCTGAATTGCCTCAAGAATCGCTTCAGCATTGGCATTTGGGAACTTCACCTTTAGACGGTCTGCACTTTGGTACACAAAATACCCTCCAGCGCCTTCTACCTTTTCGACGATTGACGACATTGATGCCTCAGACTCAGAGACAAGCAAGGTCAATTGCATACTTTTGTGATCCATTGAACCAGCTGACGCCAGCTCAGAAAAAAGGCTGATAGCTAAAAAAGCTCCAAACAAAGATTTAAATGTCATCTTCAACTCCTGCTGCATAATTGGCTACAGATTTTGAAACATGATCGATGTGCTTTCTCTCTTCGTCTAGATTAGGAAACGAAGCTTCGAACATGTAAATATAGTCCTCTGTTGCAATCACCTGGATATGGTAACTGTACCTCTCCCCAACGCCGTCTTCAAAACGAAGCCCCTTTACTTTGCCCTTCGTGTAACCATCAAGCTTATCAAAGCGGGTCTTGAGTTTGTGGCTCATTGTCTGGATCCAGAATTCGGAGCTTGCTTCAAGCTCGTTCTTCAAACGGTAAGCCCAGAATGAACTCTTGCCAGTCGTTTGTGACTCCCAGTGCCTTCGCTTATCTACTTCTACGAATTGTGCTGGCAAAGGAGGCTCTACTTTTGAGTTCCGAATTGCTAAACCGCGACTATTAGGGCTCAGCTCATCAAGCCATCTAAAAGCACGAACTTGATGTCCACCGATGCCAGCGGGCTGACGGTTACGCCCAACTGCAGCAACAGCGAGTTTAGAGAACTTCGCCATGTTGTCGAGTTGAGCCAAGCGAGCTTCCATGGATCGCAATCGCTCTTTCAATTGCGTAATTTCACGTAGAATAGCAATTTTTTCTGAAGCAGACTTTGCCGACTTCAAAAGAGCATAGAACTTGTCGAGAGAAGCTTTCATAAATTTTTTGCGAAGCTCAAGATCTTGAAACTCTCTTGTGATATCACGAGCCTCAATAGATTTTTCAAGCACAACACCACGCTTCAGAACATCGTCAAAAACCAACTGAAACTTTTTAACCGGCACTCGCAAAGTCACTGTAGAAAGACTTCGTTTTTCGACGTAACCCCCAAGCTTTTCGACGTCTTCAATCAGAGTGGAAATAATCTCTTGTGGTGATGCCAATTCTAGCTTGATGTCGCCATTGTAGAACACTTTTCGAGTTTGAACTTTGACTGGTTGTGCCAGCTCTGAGCTTTGCATTGGCGAAGAAGACACGAGCTCTGAATCATCTGACATGTCTTGAGCTTCCTCTGCGTACTCAACGGGTTCGTCAGCCTCACTCTCGAAATAGTCAGAGCCAGCGCTATCGGCCATTACTGGCATAGGCCTGCCCTGCATTTTCATCTTACTAGAACAAGCTGGCAGCAAACCAACCATCGCTATCAAAAATAGAATTTTTCTTTGGTTCCTCATAGGCAATGAGCCTATGGCGACAGTTTTACCTTGCAAAGACATTGCAATATAAAAACCGTTCAACGAATTTGGCCCGTAGCATTAATTGGTTATATGAAGGCCGAGTTAAGAGACCTCTTTTAGAAACTGGTCACGAGCCTGCCGCAATCCAGTAAGATCCGCTGGCTGTATTTGAATCCCGCCATACTGAATGTCGCAATAAGCCCGCGTGATTACAGAAGAGCAAGGTGAAAGGGTAAAGCTTTGCACCTCAAGCTCCTTTTGAAAGCTCATGGCTGGTCGCCAATTCTCTTTTGGCCGATTTATGAGATCCATCGTCTTAAGAAAAAACTGATAGGTCTCGACGACCTCTTGCTCCGGGCTCATTTCACGAGCAAATGCGGCCGCATACTCCAATTTGAGTTGCCTCTTTTCATCTGGGCTCAGCTCCTCGGGCTCTTTCGTGATCTCTTCAACTGGTTCTGATCTTGAGAACTGGTAAACCTGATACAGGATGTAGCTCACCAGCATGATTGCTAAAATTTTGATGAAGGTACCTAGAAGGTCAAAAAAGCTATCTACCTTTTTTTGAATCGACTCGATTCTCTTTTTTAGCTTCTCTTTTCTCAGCGCCTCTTTGCTCTTCTTGCCACTGGCCAAAGGCGTTTGACTTGACTCTGTATTTGCGAGGTCAGGATTGCCAGCTTCTTGTGTGGCCAATGACTCACCTGTTTTTGATTTACCTCCCTTGATACTTTCACCACTGGCAGACTTTGAGCCTGGACCTTCTTGACCTTGCAGCCCCTTGTTGGCCGCTTGATTTTTACCGCTGCCATTTTTTTCAGAACCAGAGCCAAACCGCTCACTCGCATCACCTAGTGCCTGCCCCTCGCGACCACCCCGCTCCCGCAAAGAGCTCCCATTATTTACCTTTGTATTGCCAACATTAGGTGACAAGCTTTGGGGCCCACCCGCCCCTACTTTTGAAGCAGTAGTAGCAGTCCCACCTACAACACCGTTTTGCTTGACGTTAACTTCTGGCCAACCATTTCTAGGGTCAATACCATTTCGACCAATTTGATTTGGCATTTCGTCAGGCCCGTAACCTCCTGCCGGCGAAACTCTCTGAGTGCCCATGTTTGAATTTGAATTCTGTGCCATGTTCGTTTGCGAGCTCAAAGCTGAATTCGAATTCAATTGTTTTCGAAGGTCTGATGGAGCTTTTCTCCTAGCCTGTAGACTCTTCTCTTTTTTTAAGCGATCAATTTTACGCTCGAGCTTTTTGATAATCTTTTTGTGGTTTGTGCCCTGATCCTTTTTAAGCTTACTGGCTATTTTCTCAAGCTTTTCGATCTTTTTTTGCTGCTCCATTTGAAGCTTAGCCATGTCAGCTTGTTGGCTGGTCAAATTCTGGTTCTCCACCTGATTTTGCAGCTGCCTGGATAACTCTGTGTATTGCTGCTCCAGCTGCTGCAAGTCTTGTGGCACAATAGACTGTTGCTTTAGAACCTGCTCTTGTGCAGCCTGAAAAGCTTCATACATGGCAAGGTCATCTTGCTCTTTTAATTCACGAAGAAGGTTTCTCTCTTTTTCAGCGCGTCTTCGACTCACTCCTACTGGCTCAGGGTCTTTACCTAGCCCCCCACTTACCCCTGCCTGCTGCTCCATCCGGCTCTGTAACCTCTGACTATTAGCAAGAATGTTCTGCTCAAGTCTCTTTCTCACCTCAGGGTCAATGCTTGGCTTAGTTTCGAGGCGATCAGAGCCACCGTCGGCACCAGACGGCTGAGACCCTTTCGCCTCAAAGCCTGCTCTTTGATTCGCATCCGCAGATGAACTCTTAGCCTCTGTAGCCCCATGAGACCTTTGCTTACTCTGAGAATCTTGGCCGCTCTCAGGCTCTCCCCCTGACTGACTGGCAGAGGGCTGAGACAGACTTTCCGGAACCAACTTGGCGGCCAACTCTGCAGTTCTTCTCGAAACCTTTTGCTTTAGGGTTGGCCTGTCGTTGATGCCTTTCGCACCTTGATCTTGCCGATCAAGAACACGGTAAGCCATGAAGCTTATCAATGAAATCAGCAGAGTCTGGCTAAATACTGATATCGGGTATTGAAATCGACTTTGTGCACGAAAACCTGAAGTTGCAAAAATACTCAAGGCGGCTAGTATAAAAAACAAATTCACCGCTTGGACGAGATAAAACTCTGGCCCCATTTTTATCAGCAACGCAAAACTCAACAAAGCATTGAGAGCCATAACCACCAGCAAACTGTTTTTATGGAAAGACATCATGATTGCAACACACATGATGCCAAACATGATGTAAGCGATTGAGAAACTCTGATGATACTCGTAAATAAACAGGTATTTACAAACGCAAAACCATACCCCAGCAACTGCTGGCCCCCAGATGTATTTGGGGTCGGCAAAGGTATCGTACAGAACGTCCATTCTCTGCAACAGACTCATCTTGTCTTTTGAAGCCTCGCCAAAAACGAAGAGGGTTGGCGGAGATTCACTGTAGACCTCAAAGTCTTTAGCCAAGGTTTGAAGCTCTGGTCGCCAAAACACCTCTCTTAACCAACTGGCAAGTACCAAGTGCAATGCAAAAAAGGCTGTGTATCGCCAGCCCTCCATGCCAAAGATCAAACTTGCATTCAATGTCAGAGAAGCCGAACAAATGAGATTGAAAACAAACCAACGTTCTTTACCCTCGTCGATACTCTTCATAATGCCACCCGCATCTTCAATAGGCTGTCGGCAATACTTTGTTCAGAGTCGATTATGGCAACATGCACACCCATCACTGAAAGTTGATCTGCAAACCTGTCAACACCAGTCATAGTCGGGGAAGAGAACTTCATCGAGTTTTCTACTCGTTTGCTAATTCTTGTGAAGTAACTTTGCGAATCAATTAAAATCACAAAAACCTCACACCCCATCTCTCGGAGACCTTTCAAATGCGAAATGAGAGCAGTCGATTCGTAGGTCAAAAATGGAGTGATCAAGATCACATTGCTGCCAGGCCTTTGCATTGCAACATACTTGTGAAGAAGATCAGCAGAGGATGGTGAGGTCTCCTCATCGTCATGGTGAACAGTGCCATCTAGGTATTTTCTTAACGGATCAACCTTAAGGAGTTGCTGTGCCAGCTCATAAGTGTCTTGCTGACCTCTAAGGTTCTCGATAAAAAACTGTTGAGTAAAAACCCGAACACTATTTGAATTGGCCACTTGCTGAGTGACTAAAGAAAGCGCAATGTCTTTTGTAAGCTCCCAGGTTGAATAGCCTGGTGCTCCCTGATGAATATTTGGTCGCAAGTTTAGAAATAGGGCGATCTCAGCATTCACCATGCTTTCAAATTCTTTGACAAACAGCTCTCCCCGTTTTGCTGAAAGTTTCCATGCAATATTTCTAAGAGAATCACCCTGTTCATACTCTCTGACGCCTACAAAGTTTACGCTGCTTCCGATAGACTGAACGTCATATATGCCGTAACGATTGCTGTGTGGAGCCCCTTTTAGCCTAAGCTCAGGCACCTCACCGATCCTGGGCAACACTTCGACCTCAAACTCGTCATCTTCAAGCACCGAGAACTCAAAAATACCAAATGGGTCGGTAATTGTGAGAGACAAAGGCCCCACTCGCCTTACTCCCATTCCACCATCGGCCTTGAGGTGAAGTTCGAGTGAGCGATGGCTCCTGGCCGGTAATAGAAAAGGAACCTCGAGATCACGATTGGGCTGATCGCTAAACGACAATAGATCGCGAATGCGCATTGGGGGTGAGGTCGCCAATGAGGCGTTCACCAACTTGTAGGTGACGATCACATCATCTGATTGAAAGAGCTTTTTTTTGTTCAACTCTCTCGAAACGTAGAGCTTCTTGGCTAGAGACCTTGTTCGAATGTAGCTGTAGCACATGAAGCCAATGAGGCCGATACAAAAGCTTAAGGCAATGTTAGAGAAAATGCCGACAACCAATGAAAGGCCTATTAAACCTAGCATGAAATTGAATGGGTTAATGACTCGCTTCCAGCGGATCAATGCCGGTAGGTTGTAAGCAACCGAATCAACTTCGTGTAAATTGGGTTTGAGATAATCTAGAAAAGGCCTCTCAATTATACGTCTCATGCCGCTTGTATTGGAGCCTCAACGAGAGTCTTTAGAAACTCAATAACCTCATGGCTATTCCAGCCTGCTAATCTAGCTTCGGGAGTTAGAATAAGGCGATGACCAACCACCTCATCAAGAACAGAGAACACGTGATTTGGGAGCACGTAGTCCATACCCTCAACACATGCCATAGCCTGACAGACTTTGGCTAATGCTAGAGTCGTTCTCGGGCTCGCTCCAATTTTGACATGTTCACAATTTCGGGTTAGATGCACGAACTCCATTATGTACTGATAGACATCATCATCGATTCTAACGTTAGACACTTGATCTGCAAGCCACGCAATTCGCTCTTTAGACTCAACAGGAGACAGAGCATGAATCGGATGTTGTTTGTTTTGGTTCTTGGCGATTTGAATCTCTTGCTCAGGCGTCGGGTAGCCAATTGAAAGCTTCATATAAAATCGATCAAGTTGAGCTTCGGGTAGCTGAAATGTACCGAGCTGATCGACGGGGTTTTGAGTTGCCAGCGCAAAAAAGTTACGATCAATTTTTCTGGTCTCACCATCTATCGTGACCTGTCTCTCGGCCATGGCTTCTAGCAGTGCTGACTGTGTTCGAGGAGTGGCTCGATTGATTTCGTCGCCTAAAAAAATGGTCGTAAAAATTGGCCCTTTGTGAAACTCAAAAACTCGATCCTTTTGATTGAAAATCGATGAACCCAAAATATCTGAAGGCAGAAGGTCAGGAGTAAATTGCACACGATTAAACTCGCAATTCGTAGACTTTGCTATTGCTCGCGCCAACACTGTTTTACCTGTACCCGGCACGTCTTCTAGTAAAACGTGGCCCCCTGATATCCAGCAACAGATGATCTTCTTTACGACATCGTCTTTGCCGACAATGACTTTCGAGACATTGCTCAATATGCGCTCAAATATTTCAGCTTCTGGTGTCACAGACTCTCTCCATAACCGTTCTTAATCTCATTGCTTTATCGGTTTTTTCGGCACTCGGGCTGAGAGCCCAAAGCGGCTATCTGGGTCTAGATTTTTGGCCTCAGTTTGGCCTGAGAATTAGCATTTTTTAAAGGGCAATGAGAACTTTCTACAAACTCCACAGCCCCTGAAAGAGCACACCAGACGTCAGACTGGCCCTCCAGTTGCAGCGATTATTCAAAACGCTTTCATAGGGGGAAAGATGATTCGAGTTGTGATAAGCGCTCTGTTTTTGCTGCCGACTTACTCGCATGCTAGCGCTAAAATACCTCAGGTCTGTGTAACTAACCTTAAAGAGGCATCTCAGATCGAAGGAAATTACTGGACGGTTTGGGACCCTGAGGTCAGCCCCGTACGAGTGACTCTTTTATTCGACCAAGGTCTTACCCCAACCCAAGACTTGATTATCGGTCAGGCAGCACTCAGCTACAGCGAAACACTGCCTCTGCACAGGCACCAAGAAACGGAAACCTACCGAATTATCTCTGGCCAAGGCCAAATGCAGCTCGGAGAGCAAGAGATCCTTGTCGGACCAGGGGATTACATCTATATTCCACCCAACGTGCCGCATCAGATATCTGGAGCAAGTCGTGACGAGGACCTAATTTTTGAATTCACCTTTGCCGCCTCAAAGCTCTCAGAAATTGATTACATCTTTATGGGCTCTCAGGCGGTTCGCGATTAACTCTTTTCAAGGATCTCTTATTGGAATTGTTCACACCTGACAGAACCGCTGAGCACTCTGAGTTGGCTGTGTCTATTCGCAAACAGATGACTCAGGCTTTGGCTGACTTCAAGATGATTGAAGAAGGAGACAGAGTTCTGGTTGCGGTTTCGGGAGGCAAAGACTCATCGATCATGCTCGCACTGCTTGAACAAATCAGACGGCGTGCTCCATTTCAGTTTGAAATTGAAGCCGCTATCCTTGATCAAAAGCAACCGGGCTTTGAGCCAAAGTCGTTCTTGAACTGGGTGAACTCGCTCGGCATCAAACTGACCGTGCTTGAAGAAGACACTTACACGATTGTTAAAGATAAAGTTGAAGAGGGCAAAACCTACTGCTCGCTTTGCTCGAGACTCAGAAGAGGCATTCTGTACAACTATGCCCATGAAAATGGCTTTACCAAACTCGCACTCGGTCACCACCGAGACGATCTTATCGAAACGCTTATGCTAAACATGTTCTACTCAGGCAAGATGGCGACAATGCCCCCGAAACTCTACTCAAAAGACGCCAGAAACATTGTCATTCGGCCACTTGCTTATGTGAAAGAACAGAGTCTTCTTGATTTGCAAGTGATGTGGGGCTTCCCGGTTATTCCCTGCAACCTGTGTGGCTCGCAAGATGGTTTAAAACGAGTTGAAATGAAGAAGATGTTGGCCGATCTGCGCAAAAAGATCCCTCATGTCGACAACTCTCTTCTGTCAGCCATGAGTAATGTGCTGCCATCTCATTTGCTAGACGAATCACTAAAACCAGACCACTGACAGAATTCTTTCGATTCGAAAGCGGGTTTCAGTATGCTAAACTTTCTCAATGCAATTTCCGAATTCTGCCTTAAGGCTTGTTTCGTTTACTCTAATGACTCTAACCCTGTTTTTCATTGGGCTCGGTTGTGCCACAGCCAAAGACTATGATCTCGACTATTACAAAGACGGCAAATTTCGAAACCTAGCAGACATTCCTAGTAAAACGCCGCTAGGCTATGTTTGGATGAAGATGAACACCACCTCTGAAGAATGGCCTGAGAAGGTTGAGCTTCAAGAAAATATTATTTTGCCCTCTGCAAAGTCTGAAAAACTCAAGATTCATTACATCAATCATTCGACATTTTTAATTCAATCTGATGGCATTAACATTCTCACTGATCCTATTTTTTCAGAACGGGCGAGCCCCTTGACCTGGGCTGGGCCAAAACGGGTCATCAAACCGGCCTTCGAGATGGCAGCTCTTCCAAAGATTGACTACATTATCATAAGTCACGACCACTACGATCACCTCGATCTCCCGAGCATTGAGTTTTTCGTTAAACGAGACAACCCAAAGATACTGATGGGCCTCGGTGTTGGTGGTCACCTAACTGCTGGTCAATCTCTTGAAATGCAGTGGTGGCAAGAACAAGCCTACAAAAAAGTGAGTTTTGTGTTTGCCCCAGCCCAGCACTCTTCTGGCCGAGGACTACTAGATCAAAAGTCGACCCTCTGGGGCGCATTCGTTATTAAAGCTCAGAACAAACTGATTTACTTTGCTGGAGACACAGGCTACGCAGATCACTTTCAAAAAGTTTTCGAAAAGTTTGGTGCAATCGATGTCGCTCTCATTCCAATCGGAGCCTACAAACCTCGTAGCTTTATGAAGTGGAACCACATGGACCCAAAAGAGGCTGTAAAAGCCCATTACGACCTGAAGTCCAAAAACAGTATTGGTATGCACTGGGGCACTTTTCAACTTACAAACGAAGGTCGCTTAAGGCCTAAGGAGTACTTTCAGAAAAAGCCCGTTGAAAATTTTGTGGTACCAGAAAACGGTGACTGCTTTATTCTGACTGAAAACAAACTTAAAAAATGCGAAACCAACGATCAAAGTGCTGCCAACCACAAGGGGTATTCTGACAGCCAAATCTACCGACACCTTCACCAAGCCACAAGGTGGGCTGAACTGCTCACACAAAAGACATGTCTGATTTCAAGGTCAGCCATGAAAAGACATTTGAAAGAGGTGAAATACAACAACCCTTTGCTAATAAAATCCCCACTTTACAAAAACTAACTATTTTTAAGAGATCTAGCTTTTGAAATAAATGACCGCAAACCCATCGAGGTCGAAAGCTTCAGGGACCAATTGCATCAGACAGCAGAAAAGCTCGGACTTAAGCACCCAGAGTCTTGGCAGAACGAGTTTGCTGCCTGCACTGCGCAGCTCTAGCGCAGCCTATCTCAAAGAGGCTTTGTCTAATCTACCTTTTTCGATCAATTGGGTAAACGTTGAATGTGCCCGTGGCTAAGGCAACGGCACTACCTTCTCGGTCTTTCAAAAATACTTTCGCTAGCACTGAGCAAAGCTTTTTACCCCTGTTGACGACCTGAGCTTCTGCTATGATTGTATCCCCTGACTTAAGAGGCTTAAAATATTTCACATTTAACTCGACCGTCGAGCAAAGCTCGGTCCTATCAAGAGTTAGAAAAACCGAGCAGCCACATGTGAAATCTAAGAAGCCTGATATCACTCCCCCGTGCACTGCCGCGCTCGGAGACAAATGGTCTTCACGCACTGTGAGAATCGTCGTTACCTTGCTTTGCTTTCGATCAAGCTTAGATATTTCATAACCTAACCAATCACCATAATGATCGGCAATTCTTGGTTTCACTCCGTACTGCTCTTCAAGTAGGTCAACAAAGTTCATAACGGTCCTAGTGTGTAAATTCGTTTTACTTATCTCATTTTGCTGAGTTGAGAGTTGAGAGTTCAGGGTTTTCTTATAGGCACTTTTTTGCCGACTGTTAAGACTCAATTCGAACTCTGACAGAGTAAATTATAGAGAGCTAGCAGGCTTCTTGTCTAGGCTCTTGCGAGGCACTTTGAAATCAATATGTATGTGCTCATCATGCCTAACCCATGACCTCTTCTTACTAAACATGATGTTTTCTTTTAGATACTCACCGTAAGAAGTCTTGTACAAACTTGGCGTCATTTTTGGATCAAAAATGACCCGCCACAAATCGAGCTTGCGCTTTAATGCCTGCTTATGAATCTCACCAATCAGAAGAGCAAGAGCCTCGTAGTCAATTTTATAGCTCTCATACTTACCGGTTAGATCAAATTCTATGTCGTAACCAAACCTATTAAAAACGCTTGTCGGCAAATGAACAGACTTTTCTCCCCTCAACACTGGCACCATATGATCAAGCGAAAGGCCGTTTTGATGAGTTTTGTGAGGTTTAAATTTACCACCAGAGGCGAAACCCGTTTCGGCATACATGAACACTTTTGAGGGAGCCTTTTTCTCAAGGCTTTTGTAAGCTGCTATCAAAATATCATGCACTGATGAATGCAGATAGGTTCTTCCGAGCTGCTGGCCCATCCATGAGTAGGCCTTAAAGTTCTTACCCTTCGAAGGCAGCTTCACACCTTTCTCAAGGCGGCCATTAGCTGTCGTTCCGTAACATGTGCTGATCACCTTGGCCAAAGAACTCTGAGCCACTACAAAGCAGAAAATCAAAAGGCAGCCTCTATTTAAGAGATGCAAAACTCCTCCAAAAACTTCTTATGCTGAGGCCACTCTGCTACCAACTCTTCTCTCTTAGCCATTTCAAAATCGGCAAAATCAAAACCAGGGGCTACAGTGCAGCCTGCAAGGCCATGCTCACCACCTTTTAAAACTTCAGCGCCAAACCAGACTCCTTTGGGAACCACAAATTGCAGGTGATGACCTGAAGCCAAGTCTCTGCCAAGGGTGCACTCTGAGTGCACCCCCTCAGAGTTGAGCATGACAATTCGAATCGGGTCACCTAAGTAAAAGTGCCACATTTCATCAGACTTGATCTTGTGCAAATGAGACCTCGAAGCTGATGTGAGTAAGAAGTAAATACCCGTCGAGCAGCTTCTCTCACCCTCAAAGTCTTTGAGATTCTGTAAACTTAGTTCTGACCTGTAGGTCTCTCGAAAGTAGCCACCTTCTGGGTGAGGCTCTAAATTCAGCTTAGAAATACAATCTTCAATAGTCACTTAGCCTCCACAAACCATGAGAGCTCTATTGATTCAAACTTTATACTAAATTTAAAGCCTGTCATGACTGCCCACACAACAACAGAACCAACAAAAGCCCAGCCTATATTGACTGAAGCGAATTGCTGGTTAAACATGCCTTGATAACAGGAGAATCAAAATGAAAAGACGTGAATTTGTCAAAGCCTCTACACTTTCAGTCGCTGCGATGGCTGCTGGCCAAGCGATAGCAAAAGATCATGATCACAAGCATGGTAAAAAAATGAGTATTGAAGCCTCTGGTTTTAGTAAAAAAAAGCTAGCTAAAGTCTCAGAGACTGCACAAGAGTGTGTGTCTACTGGTGAGCTGTGTATCTCTCACTGCATCTCCGAATTAGCCAAGGGCAACACGATGATGGCAGCTTGCCAAGCTATCGTGATGAACACCGTAGCGGTTTGCGAAGGTCTTGCCACTTTAGCCAATGTTGACACTCTTCCGAAAGCAGAATTTGCAGCCTATGTAAAAAGCTGTAGTGCCATTTGCAAGCTATGCGCGGATGAGTGCGAAAAGCACAAGAAGCATAAAGAGTGCAAAGCCTGCATGAAGGCATGCCTAGACTGCATTAAGGCTTGTGACGCTTTGTTAGCTTAAGCCGTCTGAAACCGGTTTGTTAAAAGTCGAATTATTCAGTAATTTCAATAGGCTATGGTAATAGGTGCAGTCTATTGCGCCTACGGCTTTAAAATAGTTTTTCTAGCACCTTCAGGTTGATAGCTTAATTCTAGTAGATCTACCACCTGGAGGAGAGAGTGCTAGAACCACAAAGCCGCCAAAAGTTTCACAATCAGACATCGCTTGAACTCATAGAACAGCTACTGAGTGTCTTTCGCAAAAGAAAAACAACTCGGCAGTTTTCTGGCGAGCATGTTGATCTCGATATTATTCTCAATGCGATAGCTATTGCGGGCACGGCACCTAGTGGCGCAAACAAGCAGCCTTGGCAATTTGCAGTGATTTCTGAGCAAGAGACAAAAATGAAGATCAGAAAGCAGGCTGAAGCAGAGGAGTATCGATTCTATCATGAGCGAGCGCCAGAGAAGTGGTTGAATGATCTCAAACCCCTTCACACAGACTCGAACAAGGCTTTTATTACCGAGGCCTCTTACTTAATACCTATTTTCTTCAAAAACTATGAACTCGATGAGTCGAACAAAAAGGCTCACAATTATTACGTTAAAGAATCGGTTGGTTTGGCCACTGGGTTTTTATTGGCAGCCCTTCATATGGTGGGTCTTTCGACTTTAACCTATACTCCATCAAATAGTCGCTTTATGGTTAAGCTTCTAAACAGATCTGAAAATGAGCACGTTTTCATGGTCTTAGCCGTTGGCAGACCTGCTAAAGACGCTCAAGTTCCTGTTCTCAAAAAGAAGCCGCTATCGCAGATTGTTGATATTTACAAAAACATCAATGAACGAGAGATTGACCACAGTTAGGCACAGTGCATCTGCGTTTGGCAATCGTCTGACATCACTTGTTTTCGTATGTCCAAAACAATACCCTGGTGATTCCTATTTTTTGCGAGGGTGAATATGTCTGACTTCTTCTGTATTGCCGACAATCCGAAAGAGTATCATGAATGTTTCATGCAAGGTCTCGTAAAGAGAAACCCTGGCGAACCCGAGTTCCATCAAGCTGCATCTGAAGTGGCAAGCACACTTCTGCCGTATGTTTTTGATCATAAGAAATACATTGAAGCCAAGATTCTCGAAAGACTCACTGAACCTGACCGAGTGATTAGCTTTCGGGTCTGCTGGGAAGACGACAAAGGAGATGTGAGAGTCAATAGGGGGTACCGCGTTCAATTTAACAATTCGATTGGCCCCTACAAAGGCGGCCTAAGGTTTCACCCTAGCGTGAATCAAAGCGTACTAAAGTTTCTTGGTTTTGAGCAAATCTTTAAGAACAGTTTAACGACGCTGCCAATCGGCGGCGGTAAGGGTGGCTCTGACTTCGACCCAAAAGGAAAGTCAGACCGCGAGATCATGCGTTTTTGTCAGTCGTTTATGACTGAATTGTATCGGCATATTGGAGAAAACACTGACGTACCCGCTGGAGATATCGGGGTTGGTGCCAAAGAGGTGTCTTATATGTTCGGCCAATACAAGCGTCTAGTAAACCGCTTCACTGGCGTTTTAACTGGTAAAGGGCTCGAGTTTGGCGGCAGCCACATTCGAACCGAAGCAACCGGCTATGGCCTGATTTACTTCACAATGAATGCACTCGAGCACAATGGCGACTCTCTTGACGGCAAAGTGTGTCTGGTTTCTGGCTCAGGTAATGTGGCCCAATATGCAGCTCAGAAACTCATGTCTCTAAATGCAAAGGTGGTCGCCATGAGTGACAGCCGAGGAACTCTGTATATGAAAAACGGGCTGACTGTTGAGCTTCTTGACCAGATCCGAGAACTGAAACTGAATCGGCAGCCATTAGCAAAGCTCGAAAACCCAGGGGCCGAGTACCGAGAAGGTCAAAAACCGTGGGGCATTGAGGCCGACTTTGCTTTTCCTTGCGCTACTCAGAATGAGATTGATCTTAGTGATGCAAAGGCCCTCACTGAAAACGGCTGCAAAGGCGTATTTGAAGGAGCCAACATGCCTTGCACCAACGAGGCAATTGAGTACTTTCAAGAAAAAGAACTGTTTTTTGGCCCAGCAAAGGCCGCGAATGCTGGAGGTGTTGCAATCTCGGCGCTTGAAATGAGTCAAAACAGCATGGGTATGAGTTGGGACGCTGAAAATGTCGACAGTAGGCTAAAACAAATCATGTCTGACATTCATAAAACCTGTGTGCTCTACGGCGAAAAGAACGGGCGTACCTGCTATCTAACCGGAGCGAATATCGGAGGTTTTGTGAAAGTTGCCGATGCTATGCTTGCTTACGGCATCAACTAGTTCTAGATAACTTCAGAACTTCTTGATCACCCTCTCTATTGAGTCCATGCCGACCTCAAGCCTCTCTAAACTCGGCCCAAAACTCAACCGGCAATAGTTGTGGTACTTAGAGTTGCGCTCACTTCTTCTATTACCGGGGTTTACGTCAAAGTAAATGCCGGGTACGACGATCACATTCTCTTTTAAACATTCTTCAAAAAAGCTGTGCCCATCTCTGATCGCGCCAGGCAACTGGTCAAGGTTCACCCAAAAGTAAAATGAGCCCTCGGGCTCCGCATCTAAGGTTAAGGGTAGGTTTTTGATTCTCTCCAACATGTAGGATCTTTTTTTAGTGAAATGATTTTGGATGGCAAGGGTCTCTGCCTTGATCCATTCAGGTTGAAAAAGTTCGACAGCCTTTCTTTGAAAAGGTCGGTTAGCTCCGCCATCTAAAAAGGAGGCCACACTCGAGACACTCTCAATAACTTGCTCAGGGCCCACGATCCAGCTGATTCTCCAACCAGGGTAGCGCCAATTCTTAGTTAGGCCATCGACTATGATGACGGGGTCTGAATTGATGTCGTCTACGAATCTAGCAGCAGAATTGATGTAGCCCGCCTGCTCATTGTAGATGTAATGAGAGTAGAACTCGTCAAATATCATTGTGCAGTTGGTACTTCGAGACTTTGCTACCCAACCGTTAAGCTCTTCACCCTTCAAGACTTGGCCGGTTGGGTTGCAGGGGTTGCTAATCAGAATCACGCTTAAGCCCAAGCCGAGAATTTGCTCTTCAAGCTTCTCAGCTGTCATTTTGTAGTTCTCTTCTTTCTTTAACAAGAGAGGTATTGGGTTAAAGCCTCTAAAAATGGTCAGCAACTCTTCGTAAGCGGTGTAGTCTGGCAAAAAATGCCCCATGTTCGCGCCCTTGATGGCCGCAGCAATACGGGTAAGAGCTAGCCGGCCACCTCCACAGATTGCGACGTTCTTATGGGTGTACTTAGAACTCTTACCAGAGCGGAACTCCTGATTGTAGAAATCAGCCACACGTTGCCTAAGCTCTAAAAGACCTTCAACACTGGCGTATTGATGATCATTCATATCAATGAGCACCTCATTAACTCTACCGGGCGCACCCTCCAGCGCTCCTTCTTCTGGAGAGCCTTGGCCAAGATTGGCCCAAGCTGCATCGGTCGAGCTGTAATTTTGCTCGGCAGCCTTGGTCATGACATAGATTACCCCTGTTCGGGGCACTTTTCGAAATCCTGGGGTAGCTAAGAAAGACATCGGGAGAGCCTACACAATTCTACTGTAAAGCTCCATAGGTCTGAAATAATGTTACTCCTGAGTTCAAATTTCAGACATACTCTTAAAGGCTTCAGAGAGAGGGAATTATGACTCGAGCGGCTTTCTTACTGGTGACACTTGTCTTCACTGCTCCAAGTGCAGCCATAATGCTTTCTGGCAGTGTCGTTGCCTCAGCACAAGATGACTGCAAAGTGTACTGGCAATCAAGCAAAGAGCAGGTGAGCTGTTCGGTTGATCTGGCAAATGGAAATCTCCCATTAAAGGTCACTATAGATTTACAGACCCTCGACCTGCTTTCGCCACCCATTTGCCTGGCCAATCCCTCGTTTTTCTTTAATCAGTCAATCGAGCCACATCTCTCAGATTTTAACACCAAAATGCAGAGCTTTGTTTTTCCGAAGTTGAACAAAGACACCTTCACACCACTGGTCTTTAATTTTATCTGCCACATTCAACAATAGGGGCATCGAACAAATGGCAAAAGATCCAAAGTTTTCAGTCAAGACCTTCAAGTACTTTGACGGAGCCGAAACAAACAAATTTAAAAAACCTTGGTATGAGGCGAACTCTGGCCTCTACCTTGAGGGCGTGAAAGACCCTTTTTCTCATATGCTTGAGAGAATTAATCAGGAGTACAAAAGAGATCTTCCGAAAATGGAGATTAGTTCGAAAAAGATCACTCGCCCCTTGAGACCTAGTAACCGCGCCGAAGAGCAGGGCCACGTTAAGAACTTCAGCTTTGCAACCCTCTGTGAAAAGAACCGCTCTCGCTTTGAATGGAACCCAGCTATTCATATTCAATTTGGCGCAATGAAAGAGGACAACCTTATGGGCATTGGCATCTATATGGTTTCATCACGTCAAATGAGCCGCATGAGAGCCGGAATCGTCGACAATTTTGACGAGTTTGATCAGATCATGACCAATAAGAAAATGCTTAAAGCCTGGGGTGGTTTAGCTGGCGAGAAATACAAGCGCTTTCCTAAGGCTTTTGACCCAGGTGGTGAAGCAGCGAAATACCTCTGGCATAAACAGTTTTTCATGCAACAGATATTCACGAGAACCGAAGTGAAAAGCAAAGAATTCACAGAGCGCCTTGTTGCAGATATCGGTCTCGCTCTACCTTTTATGAAATGGCTACGAAAAACAGTTGGAGTGTACAGATAGAACTAGTCTTCAACTAAGAACTTCTCTTGCTCTTTCGACTCAATCGCCCTTGGAGACCGAAAGGCACGAACGACTGACATTGCCTCTACACCGGTTAGACCGGATTGCTTTTTTAGATAGTCAGCAACAAGAGTGCCTGATCGACCAAGGCCACCCACACAATGCACTACCACTTTTTGATCGGTTTCTAGTAGTTTACTAACATGCTCGTAAAACTCTCCGGCCAAAGACACACTCGGTACCTTCTGGTCTTTCAATGAAAAGAGCTTAGGGTTCAGCCCGGCACTCTGCAGTGCATCTTGCAATTCACCCACACCGTAATGATTCATTTCCTCAGTTGTGATGACTGAAACCACATGAGTCACACTCTTGGCCTTCAACTCATTGATATCTGTCTCAAGATCTCTGTTGCGGTCTTTTCGACCAGGCAAGATCGTGATGCCCATTCTGCCACTTGATGAGTATTTCTCAGGTAGCCAATCGACTCTCAAGTGAAGTGTTGATTCAATTGAGTCTTCAATTTTTTTGGCCAAAAGCCCCGATGTGTAGAGAGCCAGCCTTTTCTGCCAAATGTTGCACTTCTCAAATGAAACCGTGTGCACACGGTAGCGAAGCTTGGCCACCATTAGCTGAAACGGATCTCGATCTTCTTAAACTAAATCTGGATAAAAAGACCGCAATAAAGCTACAGTCTCAAGGGTACAATTAAGCTCATCGTGCTCAAACTTCTGCGCTGGAGGCTCAAACCTCTTACCCAGATCATCGACATCTAAAATGATATTGATTAGCTGAATAGCCTCTTTGAACTGAGCCTCTGATTGAATTGGTGTGAAGATGTAGAGTAAATCGTTTTCTAGTTTTACTAGATCTCGCAGCACATGACCTCGATGTGTGTGAAAGAAGTCAATGATCCATGTGTTATTGTTGGCATCAACTACGATATTCGCTCCATTTAAATCACCGTGAACGTAGCACAACCTTGGTTGCCTAGTGGCATAGGGCAATACGTGCGTCAAACCAGACTCGTAAAACTTTAATACATTTGGGCAAGTTTCTCCTTCACTGACCGATATCTCGTCGGCAGCCAAATCACCCAAGGCAACTGGTTCAATCCAACTCTTCACTAAGCTAGATGATCTAGGCTGAATGCCATAGTACTCGAGAAGATTTATCTGTTCGACCTCTGAGGCTCTGTATAGCCTGCCCAACTGACTACTAAAGACATCTTTTAGAATGCGCTTTAGCTGAAGTCGGCTAGCACCAGATTGATAGAGCTTTTGTAAGCTCAAAGAACCACCCGAGCCCATAGACGCATACCTGTACTTTAATGCACCTCTACCCTCGTAATCGACATAGTCGACAATTCTGGGTGCATTATTGCCAAGAATCATCTCGATAGATTCAAAAGACATGCGCTCCTTACCAATCAGCTCAGAGTCACCTATCTTTAACACATGAGGGCTTGTTCGTGATTATCCAAATCATAGCTCACCACTGAAGCCACCAAGTTTCCTGAGAACCCGCCATCTAAAACCTTTAAGTCAATAGAGCGGCAATCTCTAAAAAGGTATTTGATAATGGTCTCATCATTATGTGATAGCGCTTGCCCTTTTGAATTGATCTGCAAGCCCTCTGCTGACATGCCTGTGACATCAGATGAAAAGTTCGTGCCTGATAACAGATCCATAAATTGACCAACCGAGTGCACGACCTTAACACCGAGCAATCGAGTGAGCTGCTCCAGAGCTACAAAGTGGTTGTGACGAGTTGAACTTGCAGTCAGTGCAGAACAAATGACTATTTCGAACTTTGGGTAGCGGGTCTTAAGTTCATATGAGAGATAAGTGATTTTAGCCTCTGTCCAGACTCCTACCAGCCCCACTGTAAGTGCTTGGTCACTGAATGGCTCAAGAAGCTCTTTTAAGTTGGTACTCACGAAATCATTTAGCGTTAGCGAGTCAATAACCCGCACATTACTCTGATCGGGTAGGTTGAATAGGAACCTGGCGCCTGTGGTCTCTTTAATGCAATGCTCACCAAACTGTCTAAGGTGAGCTTTTTGCCCTTCGTCGTTCAGATCATGCCAGTCACGTATATGCAAAACTTCAATTTCGTCTTCTGGGAGACTATGAATGTAGTCGATAGTTTGAACTAATGGCCCATCATGGCTCGAATCACCAACTAGACGTTTAGACTCGGTAAACCCGATGTGCAGCAGATTAGGCAACTGCTTGTATCGCTCGATGGGCGCGATAAAGTCGTTCTGTAAACACTGTGTGATGATGATATTTTTAGCCACTGCCTACCCAATCTCAAAAGTCGACTATTCGCAGTTATCACCCCAAATTTTGAAGGTAGCGACAAGTCTGTAGCTAGACAGGTAGGACTATCTAGTACTACTCTTTAAGCCTTGACCGTTTTTGAATTCGGGGAGCCGCAAGTCTCAATGAAACAACTTGATGCCAAAAACCTAGAGTCCGTAAATCAGATCAAAAGAGCCTTTCTACTAAAGCTGATTGTGATCTCTGCCTCTATTGCCCTGCTGTTTGCAGTCTACTTCACTCTTTTACTAAAATTACCCATCGTAGGTGTTATTGAGCTAGGCTTCGCTATCGTCTTTCTCGCGCACTGGCGAATTCTTAAGAAAGACTTCGCATCTTTTACTACAATTTCAAATTCGTGGTTAGGGCACGTTACACTTCTGCTGACAATTACCAGCACGGTGGCAGAAGGCATGATTGCTCCGGGTGTGTTCTGGCTGCCAGCCATTGTCTATTCAGCATCTGTTCTGCTTGAAAAGAAGGCCACCCTCATCTGGATCTCTGTCACGTCCGGAATTTTGGTTTTGATGTTTGTGCTTCATCTGGCTGGTATCAAGTACCCCAATTTTCAAAACGAAAAAGGCCGTTTCATTTCGCATTTTATGAATGTCATAATGATTTTAGCCTATACAGGCTCATTTGCACTGCTCAGTATTCGGCTCAGAGCCCTCGTGAATGAGCTTAATCATAAAATACTTAGCGATCTCTACAATGAAAATCGACTTAAGAGTATTTCTCAAGTCGTCGGCGGTGTGGGCCACGAAATCAACAACCCTCTTGCAATTGGTTTTGTCAGCTTAAGACTCATCTCAAAAAGCAGTACGATGTCGACCAAGATCAAAAGCTTCAAAAACTGCTAAATAACCTTGAATCAACAAATACACGAATCAGTGAGATTGTCGCTCAACTCAGGCAATTCAACAAAAAGGAGCAACACTCAACTCAGCCTTTTGATTTTGTAGAAACAGTGACTTCAACAATAGAGTTTCTCTACAGCACTTTTAAAGAAGAAAATATTGAGGTCGAGACATCGATTCAAGTAGATGAGTTCTTGGTGCTCGGTAACAGAAGTCAACTTCAGCAAGTGCTTCTCAATATTTTCAAGAATGCTGTCGATGCTATGGAGAACTCAAAGATTAAGAAACTGAGCATCCAAATATCAGCTGCCGATGACAATCTTTCTTTTACCCTGGTGGATACCGGCCATGGTGTGAACGAAGATATCAAATCACAAATACTTGATCCGTTTTTCACCACCAAAGACGTCGGAAAGGGCTCTGGCCTTGGCCTGAGCATTAGCCAATCAATCGTCAGCAAAATGGGCGGTGAAACTTCAATTCGAACAGCAGAAAACTCAGGTGCAAAAGTTGAGATTAAGCTACCTAAACACTCGTAAATTCAGAACTTTGCTATAACTCCTCTGCAAAAATCTTTTCGGTAATGCGCCAAAACTTACCTTGCTTTCTCGCAATCAGAAATGAAGGCATGCGGTAAAAACCTTGGCAACGAATGGCGTCGTGTACAGTCTCAATGGGCAATTCGAACTCTGGACGCCTCATGTGAGAACGCAAAAAGTTGATATTGAAGCGCTTTAAACTCGTATCGTTGTCGAGATAATGTATCTCTGACAAGTATTTTGCATCGTAGTCATAGTATTTCACCTGTAAATACTCTCGACCCTTTTTGTCTGATCTCTGCTCTAGCTCAATCGTATCTGGTTTAAGAATGTGTGCATTTTTAGAAAGTCTGGCCTGTTTTAGCTTTGTGTCGGCGTCTACCAGAACCTGGCCACACTTCTCACAATCACGCGCTGTAAGATCGTTTTCGGTAGAGCAAGCTGGGCAGATCTTAAAACGAAACCTGTAGCCACAAGGTTCAAATTTCAAGGTGTCAGGATTTTGAATTCCGCCCTTACAAGTGCGGCCGTAGTGCTCCATGATGTTTCCATCGTCGTCTACTCTGCCCCAAAAGTTGTTCTCAAAACCACATTTCGGGCAAGGGATCGGCACACTTACCGATTCTGGTGTAGGCTTCTTATCGCTAATCTCTGGTGAGTAGATGTCGTGGGTCACACCCGTATAATCGAGAACAAAACAGTCTTTCTTACCCTCATGCAGCCTCAGCCCACGACCAATGATCTGTTGATAAAGGCTTACTGAATCTGTAGGTCTCAGAATAGCAATAACATCGACATGAGGCGCATCAAACCCAGTAGTCAAGACTGACACATTGACCAGATACCTGACTTTTTTAGCTTTAAAATCATCGATTATTCGATCACGATCAGACTCTTCAGTATCACCCAGAACGATACGGGCCTGACCTTCTGGCAAACAATCAAGAATCTCTTGAGCATGCTTCACTGTACTGCTGAAGATCATCACGCCCTGCCTGTCATATTTCTCAGTGATATCCACAATATTTTTCACAATGAGAGGAGTCAACCTTCGCTGAGAGTTAAGGACTGCTTCGACTTCATTCATTGTGAACTTACGCCCCGACTCTGTAATTTCAGAAAAGTCATAGCAGGTAACAGGAATATCAACCTTAACCGGAGGTGTAAGATAGTTGTTACGAATCATGTATTCAAGCGGCAGCTCATAAACACTATTTTTAAAGAATCTGGGCTCTTTAGTTCTCTCAATGCCAAGATGACTGTGATTGAAGATCCAACCTAAACCCATGCGGTAAGGCGTGGCAGTAAGACCAAGTATCGCAATTTCTTCGTTATCGGTCTGAAGCTTTTTGATAACTTGCGAGTACTGGGTCTCTTGTTCAAGGCCAACACGGTGACACTCATCAATAACCAATAGAGTGAAATCACGAAAAAAGTCATCATTAGCTCTAGCAACAGATTGAATACTTCCAAAAATCACTTTCTGATGAGACTGTTTCAGATTCAGACCAGCTGAGTAGATTCCGGCCTCCAGACCGTAGCTTTCATACTTTTGATGATTTTGCTCAACCAGCTCTTTTACATGAGCGAGCACCAAAACTCGGCCCTTTGCAATCTTTGCCAGCTCAGCAATTACCAAGCTTTTACCTGCCCCGGTGGGCAGCACGATTACAGCTGGGTCTCTGGTTTTTCTGAAATACGCCAGAGTGTTATCAACTGCAGTCTGCTGGTAGTCTCTTAACTTGTACATAGCCCTCTATCGCTGTTCTACAGCACTTTACAACTTCTTCGCTTCCCTCTCAAGGCTCCATCGTGTAGAAGCCAAGTATGCATGAAGAAGACCAACCGCATTTTGTTGTCATACCTCCAGAGAAGCTCTCTGAAGAGGCTTTTGAAGCCCTTCTCGACGAGTTTCTGCTGAGAGAGGGTACAGATTACGGATCGGTCGAACTCAGCCTTGATGCGAAACGGGCGAGAGCACTCAAACAGATCGAACAGGGCCACGCCCAAATCGTGTACAGCCCAGAGAATCAAAGCTGCACCATCATTAAGGCCTCAGAGCTGCCTAGGCTTGAAGAAGAATACGCACAGAGACAAGGCTCGGAATTAGCTAACACTCAGCAAGAGGAAAGCTAGCTTTATGTCGTTGCTTCTTTCTGCCGACAAAATTCAAAAGCAAATGGGCTCAAAACTGCTTTTTGAAGATCTTAGCTTTGGCATATTTGAGCGAGAGAAGCTTGGCTTGATAGGTCCCAATGGATCTGGCAAGTCGACTCTTCTCAGAGTTTTAAGTGGCGAGGAGAGCGTAGAATCAGGCAATGTTTCGAGGCGTAAGGGCCTTAAGCTCAGTTTTGTAAAGCAAGAGGAAAACTTCGAAGAGAGTCATTCTTTGGTACAAGCCGCTACCGAGAGACTTGAAAGCCAGGGGATGAGCTCGAACGATAGCATGATCTACGCCCCAATGTACCTCAGCATAGTGGGCTTCGAGAACCTAGAGCAAAAGGTCTCTCAACTATCTGGCGGTTGGCGAAAGAGACTAGCAATTGCTATTGCCCTTGCAAGTGAACCAGAATTGCTCATCTTAGACGAGCCAACAAACCACATGGACTGGGAGGGTATTCTTTGGCTAGAGAGTTACCTTAAGGCCTTCAAGGGCTCGTTCATGCTAGTCAGCCACGACCGGGCTTTCTTGAACCGTGTGTGCAGCAAAACCATGGAGATCAACAAGCTATACCGAAATGGTTTTCTCGCATTTGAAGGCTCTTATGATCAGTTTCTCACAAAGAAAGCTGAATACATTGAGAGCCAATTAAAACTTCAGTCGACAATGTCAAACAAAGCCCGCCGAGAAGTCGAATGGCTCCGAGCAGGAGTTAAGGCCCGCACCACCAAAAGCCAGAGCCGAATCAAAGAAGCTCACCAGCTTCTTGATGATCTGGCTGAAGTCACCGCTCGAAACAGAGCGAATCAAGCTAAGGTGAAGCTGGAGATCGAAAGCACCAACCGGCTTTCGAAAAAACTCATCGAGCTTAAAGCACTTTCTATCGCTCACGGAGAAAACTGCCTGGTAAAAGATCTTGATTTGCTTCTAGGGCCCAAAACAACGCTGGGCCTCCTAGGCTCGAATGGCAGTGGCAAAACCAGTCTTCTAAAAGTTCTGGCAAAACAAGCAAGTAACCATACCGGCCAACTGTATCATGCTGACGATCTTAGAATTGTCTATTTTGACCAGAAACGAGAATCGCTGCCACAAGATGTGGACCTTTTGCACTACCTAGGTGACGGTGCAGACTCTGTTATTTTTCGTGAACGAGCCACCTCAGTGGCTGCCTACGCAAGTCGGCTGTTGTTCCCGTCTGAGAAAATGAAACTTCGAATCGAGCATCTATCTGGTGGTGAACAAGCTCGACTTCTCATCGGCAAATTACTTTTGCAACCCGCTGATGTTTTGATTCTGGATGAGCCAACTAATGATCTCGATATAGACAGCATTGAAGTTTTAGAAGAGATATTGAGCCAGTTTCCTGGTTTAGTGATTTTAGTGTCACATGACCGCTACTTTTTATCTAGATTGTGTGACAAGTATCTTGGCCTTGAAAATACAGAGTCATGGGCCATGTACGCTGATTTAGATCAGTGGCTAAAGCAGAGCCTTCAAAATAAACCTGCGACAACCAAAGGTGAAGGTACAGAAAAACCCAGAACTCAACAGCAATTGAAAAATAAGCCAAAATTGTCTTACAAAGATAAAAGACAAATGGAGACCCTTGAGCAAGATCTCGAGACCGCAGAGGCTGAACTTGCCGAAGCTGTTGCAAAGCTAGAAGACCCAGAAATCAACTCCGATCAAGCAAAGCTTAGCGAGTGTATCAAGATCATGGAGCAAAAGCAGGCTCGGGTGGACGAACTGTATGCCTTCTGGGAGAAAGTCGAAGCACATATGAAGTGAGGGCATTAACCTCCTTTTCTGAGTTGCTCTAACAACCCCTGAACTCCGCCACCGACCTGAATACTGTCGACTTTGTCTGCAAGCTTCTCTAAGGTTTTTAACTCTTTAAGCCTCATCAAAGTTGGGTTTGAATCAATCATTTTTGCCGTATTAAGTAGTGACCTAGTCGCAGCTACCTCTTCTCGCCTTCTGATAAGATTTGCTTGAGCTGCCTTTTCAGCTGCTACAACTTGATTTAAAATCTCTTTCATCCCACCCGGCAAAATCACATCTTTGATTCCCGCACTTTTCAGCTCGACACCTACTGAACTTGCTTTTTCGGCTACTTCAGTAGTCAGAGCCTCAGATAGGTTCTCTTTATCACCCAAAATTTCATCAAGTGTTTTTTGACCCACGTATCTTCGCAGAGCAAACTGAAACTCTTTGTACAAAAACTCATCGATGCTTTTGGCCTCACGTACCATCTTAAGAGGATCAACAATTCTATAGAAAGCTTCAAAATTAAGCCTCAAACTTACTCGGTCTGCGGTCAAAATCTCTTGACCTCCAACCTCCATGTTCTGAAACCTAAGATCAAGAATTTGAACATAAATATCGGCACGCCCGACCCAGTATGCGTATGAGCCAGCTTCAATTGTCTTTGTTAGGCGGCCATCAATATAGACGATACCGACGTGACTCTCAGGCACCTGCACAAACAGAAACTGATCTGAATTCGGATCTCGCTTAACCATTGTCTTAAACTTCTCACTAGGAATCTCTTGCTCAGCAGTGATGTCGAGATACTCAACC
>JABSOQ010000168.1 GCA_013216195.1 Bdellovibrionales bacterium | reverse complement strand
AGTTGGTAGTGATCTCTTGCCCAGTATAGGTAGTCTTGGGTTCTCAGTTTGCCATGATCTAACGCCCAAAATGTAATGGAGTGGCCTTCAGACAATTGAGTGGTCCATGATTCGTAATCTTGAAACTTCACGTTGAGGGCTTTTACCCAAGGCTTTGACGTCTTCATTGTCGATTTTATCGGATAGGCTTCATGTCACCTTAATGCTCTGGTCTGGTATTCAAGTCTCTGGTCCAGCTAGAAATGTCGTTTTTTTGAGCTGCCTGTTGCAGGGGGTGGGAAATGCCATGTAAACACCTAAAAATAGGTCAAATCATGGCCTAAATCTTGTGAAATATAGGCGATTTGTGATAAGCCTGACGCCATGCAAGATTTCGCTACTTTGCCCTCTAAAAAAGGGGTTTATCTAGATCATAACGCCACAACTCCCTTAAGCGTTGAGGTGGCCGAGAAGGTCCCTGAGCTTATGATGGCTTGGGGTAATCCGAGCTCGATACACCAGTTTGGTCGTGGACCCAAGGCTGTTATGAGGGAGGCTCGAAAGAAGCTCAGCCAAGGTCTGGGCTGCCGAGATCTAGAGTTGGTATTCACGAGTGGCGGTAGTGAGTCTAACACCTCGGTCATCCGCAGCGTGTTTGATCAACAACAATTAAAACCAGTAGCAGATCAAAGGATTCGCATGATCAGCTCGAGTGTAGAGCATCCGGCTGTTCAGCAGGCTATGGCGGATTTGGTGCCTCACGGTTTAGACTGGGTGCAAGTTCCTGTAAGCAGAGGTGGGCAGTTGGACCTCGAATTCTTAGAGAAGGCCTTGGCCGAGGCTCCGACGGCACTGGTTTCTGTGATGTTCGCGAACAATGAGACCGGGAGCATCTTGCCTGTTGAAGCTGCATGTCGCTTGGCCCACGAGTACGGAGCACTATTCCACAGCGACATGGTGCAAGCTTTGGGGAAGGTGCCGGTGAACCTTGCTGATCTTGGTTTTGATTTTGCCTCGTTTTCAGCTCATAAGTTTTACGCCTTGAAGGGATGCGGCCTGTTGTTTTCGAGAACAGGGATGCAGCTAGATTCGCTGATTAAGGGCGGAAGGCAAGAAAGAGGCCGCCGGGCAGGTACCGAAAACGCTCTAGCGATTGCAGCTTTTGGAGTCATGGCCGGTCACCTGCACGAAGTTTCAGAGCGAGCAGAAACGATGCGAACGCTGAGAGATTTTATGGAGCAGCAAATGGTTCAGCGGATCCCAGAGATCACTTTCAACGGTCATGAGGTTGAGCGTCTGCCCAATTGCACGAGTGCGATTATTCCAGGAGTCGACGGAGAGACCTTATTGATGAACCTAGATATGAAGGGTTTTGCGGTGAGCACAGGGGCCGCTTGCTCGTCAGGTAGCCCCGAGCCGAGCCCGACCTTGCTTGCTATGAGTTTGAGCCGTGAAGAGGCGCAAAGTTCATTGAGAGTGGGTCTCGGTTGGAGTACGACTCACGCTCAAGTTGAGCAGTTTGTTGAGGCCTTAGAGAAAACTGTGGTACGACTCAGATCTTTTCAGCATGGTGAAAATGCTTATGGAGAAAAAGCAAAATGAGCACAGCGAGTGAGCAAAACAAAAAAGGTCGCGTTTTGGTGGCAATGAGCGGTGGTGTCGACTCTTCTGTTGCTGCAGCTCTGTTGGTAGAGCAAGGCTATGATGTCGTAGGTATCACCATGCAGGTTTGGGATTACACTCAGACTGAATGCTCGATCACCGAAGGCAATGGTACCTGTTGTTCAAGTACAGATGTCGACGATGCAAGGGCAGTCGCCGATCGGCTCGATATCCCATTTTACGTTATGAACTGCGAGGCCAAGTTTAAAGCCTACGTTATAGATGAATTTGTTGGCAGCTACCTAGAAGGCCGCACGCCGATTCCTTGTGTGAATTGTAACACCTATCTTAAGTTCGACCACTTGATACAAAAAATGAAAGAGCTCGATTGCGATTATTTGGCAACTGGCCACTATGCGAAAGTGGTTAAGTCGAAAACAGGAAACCTCGCGATACAGACAAGCTCTGATGACTGGAAAGATCAGACTTACTTCTTGTTTACTCTCAACCCTGAGGTGATCCCAAAGTTGTTGTTTCCTGTTGGTGATATGAAAAAACCAGAAGTAAGAAAGATCGCCGAAGAGCAAGATTTAGTTGTAGCCAGAAAGAAGGATTCAACTGGTATCTGCTTTATTGGCAAAGAGGGCTACTCGAGTTTTATTGAGGGTCAAGTGTCGTCAGATCTGTTTGTTAAAGGGCAGCTTAAGAGGTTTCCAGATGGTGAGATTCTTGGTGACCATCAAGGCGTTCATCACTTCACCTATGGGCAAAGAAAAGGTTTGGGCATTAGCTCAGATCGACCGCTTTATGTTGTGAAAATCGACGCAGAGACTGGAAATGTCTGGCTTGGTGAAGAAAAGCATCTCTATGCCAGTGACTTGGAGGTTAAACGCCTCAATTGGTTGGACGACATCGAAGAAGGTGAGACTCTTAATGTGAAAATTCGTTTTGCCCACAAAGGTGCAAAGGCCCGGGTGAGCAAAACTGAGGCCGGCTCTGTGCGCGTGGTTTTTGAAGAGCCACAAAGGTCGATAACACCAGGTCAAGCTGCCGTTTTCTATCGTGATCAGCAGTTGGTTGGCGGCGGATGGATACTCTAGTTCGCAACAGTCAATGGCCAGTGTCTTATGAGATCAAAACCTTCGGTTGCAAGGTAAACTCTTACGATTCTGGTTTGCTTGAGACTCGCTTTGATAAAGTGGGTATGGTGAGATCAAAGAGTGAGCCACCTCAAGTCTACATTCTCAACACCTGTGCTGTAACCGCAGAGGCGACCAAAGAAGCCGTCAGGCAGATTCGAAGACTGAAAGCGAAGAGTCCATTTTCAAAGGTTGTAGTTACGGGGTGTGCAGCTCAAGTTGACAGAGACAAATTTGAAGACCTACCAGGTGTTGATATGGTTGTTGCCAATTCGCACAAATCGCATCTTGAGCCTTTGCTTGAGAAGCTGATGAAGGGGAGTCTTGATCAAAAGGTCTACCATTCGAATATCTTCAAGAAAGAGGATCTCGAGGCCGGCGGAGGTCTTGAGTCAGACCACTCGAGGAGTTTTCTTAAAATTCAAGACGGCTGTAACAGCTTTTGCACGTTTTGTGTGATTCCGTTCGCACGGGGCAAATCAAGAAGTCTCGATGTTCAGTATCTTGTATCTAAGGTCAACGAGCTTTACGACGCTGGCATTCGTGAGGTGGTTTTAACGGGGGTCCATATCGGAGATTACGAAGATGGCGAGAAGAGGCTCGAAGACCTCGTTGAGGCCTGTTTGGTCCGTACCAAGATGCCAAGGTTTCGCCTCGGTTCATTAGAGCCGATTGAGATTTCAGATCGCTTGTTTGAACTTTATCAAGACCCAAAAATGTGTGCCCACTTTCATATTAGCCTTCAGTCAGCACAGTCGGATGTCTTAAAAGGTATGAAGCGCAACTACGGGCATGCAGAGATAGAGCAGGCTTTGAATAGAATTGAAAAGCAGGTAACAGGCTCTTTCGTCGGCATGGACATCATTGCAGGGTTTCCAGGTGAGACTCAAGAGCAGTTCGAAGAGACCTATGAGAGAATGAAATCATTGCCCTGGACCCGTATGCATGTGTTTCCTTATTCTCCTCGCTCGGGGACATATGCCACAAGAATGCAAGGTCATATGCATAGATCTGAAATCATGCGCCGAGCCTCTCAGCTGCGCAACCTGAGTTCTCAGAGATTTGCCGATCATACTGAAAATCAGGTCGGCAAAGACAAGCAAGTGCTTGTTTTGCAAGACACGAGTAGAGGCCTGTCCGATGATTATTGGAATATCGACTTGAGTGATTTTCACAATCTGAAGGCAGGTGACATCTTAACAGTTCGCGTGTCTGGTTACAGAGACAGCGAGTATCAGGGGTGGCTTATTGGTGGCCTCTAGCAGGTGCTAGCTAAACGCAATGCTGACAGCGAACACACCTTGTAAGATTCCTGAAAAGAGAGTCAAGATTAGCAAGAGGCAAAAGATGTAGATCTGGCTCTTTTTCCGGAAGTTCACCGTCCAGCCATAGCCGCGTATTTTTGGCACCCAACCTCTGGGGTCTTCTGGATTTGAGTAGAAAATCAACCAAACCAAGTGATTTCTCATTTGCTCTCGATTGGGAATTGTCGCTCCCTCAAGAGAGGTGTCTTTTTTCGCGCATACAATCATGTAAATAATCAATGCAGAGGCGAGTAGGATTGTGGAAATCGTCAGTGCTAAGTTAATATCCATAAACAAAGTTTTGCACATCCCACTGAATTTGCTCAAGAAAAATGACGAAACCCGCTGTACGGCTAGAGCCCTATTATTAGAGTCTTAGTTGAGCTGGCCGTCGAACTGCGATTTGGATGTGAGTAGTTTTATAGGAGCGAATCATAAAGTTTGTAATTGCCCTCATCACAATTCTGATCACCTGCTCGGGTGCGGCCCGTGCACAGTCAGGACTTTTGCAGTTGCAGCAGCCTTTAGAACTGCGTGACCCTCGAGAATTGCTAAAGCTTCAGCTTTTGCCACTTGAGGGGAGGCAAATTGAACAGTTCTCTTTGATTGGTGATGAGCAGTTTGATCAAGTTCCTGAGCCAAATGCAGGCCAAAAATTGAGCTGGAGTCAGCGTCGGCACTATTACCTCAATTCTAAGTCGAGAATTGAGCAGTTCTGGTATTTGTTCGAGGCACGTGCAAAGGAGCTAGGGGCTGAGCTACCCGAGGGGGCGGAGCTAGTTCGAGAGCGGGTAGATGAGTATGATCACGGTGTCGACTCAGATGGTCTAAGGCTTGTGAATCCCATTCAGCACTACATGGTAACTGAGCTCGGTATGTCGGCCCTCCGGTCGGCGAGTCTTTACCGTAAATCACAAATTGCTTTTTTGAATTCGGGTATCGACGGAGCAAAAGTCGCTTTTCGAGAAGCTCTCTTCAAAGAATTGGGTTTTCAATTGAAGTCGATCGCTGCGGACTATGAGACTCTGAGTGAGATACTGCAGCTACAAAACTCAGGGCTGATAGCTGCCAACCATTCACCTAGGCATGAGTTCGCTGGTTTGATGATAAGGGCTTTGAATTCTCCGCACGAGCCTCATCGGCAGTTGGTATTAGGGCTGTTGCAACAGAGTGAGAGAGTGTTCGATCTTCACAATGGCCAGCAGGTTATTTACAGTTACTTCATCAATGAATACGAAACACTTGCTCGGCTAGGTAAGGTTCAGATGTTAGTAAGGGCCATCGATCCGCAAAAGAGAATGAGAGATGGCATTCGAATGGAGAGAGAAACCGGTGAGGTTCACTCTCTTGGGCCAAAATCAAAACGAGCCAGTTTCAACATTCGAGTTATGACAGCATTGCAAGCGTTGACTCTTTTGGGGTACCCGATCTCTCAAGCACTAGCGGCCGTAGAGCTCTCTATTCAAAACCCGACTGCGGTTGAGTCACTGGGTGACTCTCTTAGCTCTGGTACTACTGATCCGGTGATATTGCTGCTAGGTGAGTTGGGTGAGTCTCACCCGGCTTTTTTAAGCTGCAGCCTTGAGCTACCTAAAGAATGAAGCCAGGGGCCGCAGGGCGAACACTGAGGGTTCAAGGCCTTGTTATGAGTAGGGATCAGGGTTATCTGAAGAGTACCTTGAGACCAATGCTCATTTCACAAGTTACTGTAAATGCAATGGATTTTGAAAATACGAGTTTGCCAGCGAAGCTGAGTCATTGCTAGCTAACCTCTTGACGCATATGGCTATAAGTGATAGTTTACGTTTGCATTTTTTGAGAAATTTCAAGACTTTGCACGCTTTATGTTGGGTGACTTGAATAGGAGACCCTTGATGACCTTTGAAGATAAGATCGACTATCAGTTCGCTGATAGAGATTTACTAACGCGAGCTCTTACTCACAAGAGCCACTACAATGAGCTGGGTAAAAAAGGCCCTGGTCACAATGAGAAACTCGAGTTTCTCGGTGATGCGGTGATTGACCTTTCTCTCACAGAACTTCTTTTAAAAACCTACCCCGAAAGCAGTGAAGGCGACCTTTCAAAGGTGCGCGCGAGCTTGGTGAACGAGACAGTGCTGGCTGAGATCGCTAAAGTTTTTGGACTTGGTGACCAAATGTTGTTAGGGCGGGGAGAGCTGCAAACAGGAGGCAAAGAAAAGCCAAGGCTATTAGCTTCCGTTTTTGAGGCGGTTGTTGGTGCTCTATACTTAGATGCCGGTTTTCAAAAGACTCATGACTTTTTAATCGAGGTCTTTACTGAAAAGCTCAAGACTATCAACCCAGATCAAGGTTACGTCACAGACTTTAAAACTCGACTACAAGAGTTAGCACAAGAGCGTTTTCGGGCCACTCCTACTTATAGCATTTTGTCGGAGAGTGGGCCTGATCATGAAAAAGAATTTACGGTTGAAGTGAGAGTAGGAAAAGAGCTGTCGTTTACGGGAGTTGGAAGGTCGAAAAAAACCGCTGAACAGAAAGCGGCTGAGAGTGCACTGAAAGGTATGGAGGAGTCATGAGTTACAAATCAGGAGTCGTAGGTATTGTTGGGCTTCCCAATGCTGGCAAAAGCACACTTGTAAATGCACTTGTCGGTGAAAAAGTCTCGATTGTGACATCTAAACCTCAGACGACACGAAAACGGGTCACAGGAATTGTTTCGGAAGACAATCTTCAGGCCATTTTAACGGATGCGCCAGGTTTTCTGAAGTCAGAAGCGGGTCTTAATGGTTTTTTAAGTGATGAGGCCAAGTCAGTTATAGAAGATGTTGAGTCATTGATCTTTGTGATCTCGTTGTCGGGTGGGTCGCTGCAGGCACTAGAGGAGCATCTGAAGCTTGTAAGAGCAGCGGGTAAACCTGTGTTCTGCTTGTTGAACAAGCTCGACGAAGCCAAGCCTACATTTCAAAAAGAGGTGGAGACGCTATTAGATGAGTCGGGTCTTGAATTCTTAAGAGGCTCTTTGAAGGCAAAAACTGGCCGAAATGAAGTGCGGGCTGTGATCCTCAATTGGCTATCAAAGATTTTGCCAGAAACAGGGGCTCCTCTTTACGATCCTGAAATCTACACCACACAGAATATGAGAGACCTTGCTGAAGAGGTCATTCGCGAGGCTGCTTTTGAGCGGCTTCATCAAGAGATCCCGTTTGGTCTAGGTGTAAAGATTGTCAAATTTGATGAGTCATCTGAGAGCCTGACCCGAATTTATGCAGAGGTTTGGGTCAATCGAGACTCTCACAAGGGTATTGTGGTGGGAGCTGGTGCTTCGAGCCTAAAGGCTATCGGTATCCGGGCAAGAGCTCGCCTTGAAGAATTTGTTGGTACCAAAGTGTTTTTGGATCTTCGAGTAAAAGTGAAAAAGAACTGGATCAAGAACGACCATATGTTGCAGGAGCTGGGTTATGTCCTCAATTCCAAATAAACCAGTAGTTGCCATTATTGGTCGGCCTAATGTCGGCAAGTCTTCGCTCTTTAATAAGCTGACTAGGTCACGGCAAGCTCTTGTGAGAAATGAGCCGTGTGTGACCAGAGACCTTTTTATCAACTCAAAAGAGTGGTGGGGCTTTGATTTCAATCTCTTGGACACTGGTGGTTTCACTGAGGGCAAAG
>JABSOQ010000167.1 GCA_013216195.1 Bdellovibrionales bacterium | reverse complement strand
AGGCATCGCAGTCTCGACGCCTAAGGGCCTTATGGTACCGGTTGTGAAAAATGCCGAGAGCTTAACGGTTGCCGAGATTGAGCAAAGCATCCGTCATTACGCACTTAAGGCAAGAGACGGCAAAATCAGCATCGACGATCTCGCCGATGGCACTTTCACCATCAGCAACGGTGGCGTGTTTGGCTCGTTAATGTCGACTCCTATTTTGAACCCTCCACAGAGTGCCATTTTGGGAATGCATAAAATCGAAGACCGTCCGATAGCAGTGAACGGTGAAGTGGTGATTCGACCAATGATGTATGTGGCACTATCTTATGACCACAGAATAGTTGACGGCAAAGAGTCAGTGAGCTTTTTGGTTAAGATCAAAGAGGGCATCGAAGACCCTGCCCGTTTGTTGTTAGAGATTTAATTTAAAAAAGGAAAGAGTACTGAACATGTCTGCTGAAGAATTCGACCTCATTGTAATTGGAAGTGGCCCTGCTGGATACACGGGAGCGATCCGTGCTGCTCAACTTGGCCTTAACACTGCTGTGATTGAAAAAGACGCTACACTTGGCGGAACCTGCCTAAATGTCGGCTGCATTCCATCAAAAGCCTTACTTCAGTCAAGCGAGCATTATCATGCCGCAAAAGCTGACTTTGCTGACCACGGCATCATGCTAGACTCGGTCAAACTTGACCTTGGCAAAATGATGGAGAGAAAGAGTGGAATCGTCAAAGAGCTCACTGACGGCATCAATTACCTTTTTGACAAAAATAAGATCAAAAGATTTGAAGGCCTCGGCACTTTGAAATCTGCAACCGAAGTGACTGTCAAGAAGAGTGATGGCTCTGAAGAGATTCTCAAAACAAAGAATATCATGCTCGCCACTGGCTCTGTGCCAAACGAACTTCCTTTTCTGAAGTACGATGGCAAAGTCGTGGTTTCATCAACAGAAGCTCTTTCACTACCTGAGGTACCAAAGAAGTTAGTCGTCGTTGGCGGCGGAGTGATTGGCCTAGAGCTGGGCTCGGTATGGATGAGGCTCGGGGCAGAGGTCACAGTGGTCGAGTACACTGACATGATCTGCGGGGGCATGGATCGCTCAACGAGCAAGCGCATGCTTCAAATCCTGAAGAAACAAGGTATGAATTTCGTTCTCTCAGCTGCAGTGACAGGTGCAGAAGTAAAGTCCGATGGTGCAACTGTTCAATACAAAATGCTGAAAGATGAAAAAGAAGAGTCTATAGACTGTGACGTGGTGCTCGTGGCGACTGGCCGCAGACCTTATTCAGATGGCCTTGGTTTAGATTCTGTTGGGATCCCTACAGACAAACGTGGCTGTGTTGAAATTGATGATCACTTTCGCACCAGCACTAAAAACATTTATGCGGTGGGCGACTTAGTTGCTGGCCCAATGCTAGCACACAAAGCAGAAGAAGAGGGCGTTGCGGTGGCTGAGATCATTGCAGGCCACGCAGGCCACGTGAACTACCACACTGTGCCTGGTATCATCTACACCTGGCCTGAAGTGGCTTCTGTGGGCTACACTGAAGAGCAACTGAAAGAAAAAGGTATCAAGTACAACTCTGGCACTTTTCCATTTACAGCGAATGGCAGAGCAAAAGCACTAGGTCATACCGACGGGCAAGTTAAAATTTTGGCTGACAAAGAATCAGACAAAGTACTTGGCGCCCACATAGTTGGCCCAAGCGCTGGTGACTTGATTGCTGAAGTCACTATGGCCATGGAGTTTGGGGCAAGCGCCGAAGATGTCGGCCGAGCCTTTCATGCCCACCCGACTCTCTCAGAAATTGTAAGAGAAGCGGCTTTGAACGTATCGAAGCGTGCACGGCAAATGTAGCTGGCTCTTGCCAAACAAAATCCTGATAAAAAAAGGATGGCACCCGTGCCATCCTTTTTTTTTACTTTTTGAACTTTGCTTTTTACTCGCTATCAAGCTCAAGCATTAACGAGTTCACATAAGAAAACTGAGTCCTAAGTGGCTGCACTCTTGCCACTGTTTCAAGGTAGCTTCTGTAAGCCGCGGCCATTTTCTCGCCCTTGGCACACGTGACTTTGTATTTTCGCGAAAGGCTGATTTTGTAACCAGTATCTGATTTACCAAACTGGGCCATGATCAACTTAAGATCTCGGCCAGCAGTGATCGACTCAACGTCTCTTGGACTGGCTCGGTAAAGCTCTTCAAGCAAAGCCTAGTCTTTGCCAACTTTCTTCACACGGCTGACATGAAAATTCTTGAGCCGATCAGCAGGCGAATCGAACTCAGAACCATGAATGGTGACTAGACACTGCCCAGCTTTAACATCTGGCCGACCAAAAGGCTTTGGCTTCTGAACACGAACCTTCGATTCTACTGGGCCCGCTATATCTGAATAAGTTTTGAAGGCTCTGGTACTGTCTTGCTGAATTTTCTCTAGCTGCTCAATCAATTGAGACTTGAAAGACTCTGCTCGGCCGGCAACCTTAGCTATCTTTGACAGTGCCTGTTTTGCAGACTCCTCGCCTTTGTACACCTTGGCAAGCGCTGTCAGTTCGATTTTGTACGTGTAAAAAGACTCAACATTATTCGCAGTAACCTCGACTCCTTTAAGATTTGAATAGCGTTGCTCAATTTTCTTGAGAGCTGCTCCGCCTTTGTTAATACCTAAAACTTCGAGGTAGGGACCAAGAGCGTCACCAACCGGCCCGCAGCCAGTCAGCATCAGCATTGAGAAAAAAGAAAAGGTGTAGCCAAATAGAGGCCAGACTGTGAGCGCAAACCCATATGAAATCTCCTGATACGGCGGTTTTGTTAATCATCAGAGAAGAGAAGCAGGAAATGGGCCAAGAAAAAGGCGAAAAAAGGGCCTGCAGATTCAGGGCTGCAGACCCTCAAGATTATGAGTTAGGCGTTGGTTTGGTAAAACTGTTCTGTCTCGGTGGATTTCTTCATTGCGAGGGTTGAAGACTCCCCACCTGAAATCACAGTGCTAATAGCATCAAAGTAACCTGTACCCACTTCCCTTTGATGTTTGGTAGCCGTATATCCGTCTGTCTCGCTGGCGAATTCAGCTTGCTGAAGCTGCGAGTATGCTGCCATCTCGTGATCGCGGTAACCACGAGCCAATGTGAACATAGAGTGATTCAGAGCATGAAAACCAGCTAATGTGACAAATTGAAATTTGTAGCCCATCGCGTTCAATTCTGTCTGAAACTTCGCAATCGTGTGAGCATCAAGCTTGGCAGCCCAATTGAAAGAAGGTGAGCAGTTGTAAGCCAACATTTGGCCAGGGTGATCTTTATGTATAGCATCTGCAAAACGCTTAGCCTCTTCAAGGTCAGGAGTAGAGGTCTCACACCAAACAAGGTCAGCATACGGGGCGTAAGCCAAGCCTCGAGAAATGGCGGTGTCGAGGCCATTTTTCAAATTGTAAAAACCCTCAGTCGTTCTACCACCAGCCAAGTACTCATGATCATAAGGGTCGACATCACTCGTGATTAGCTTTGCGGCTTGTGCGTCAGTTCTCGCGATGAGAAGAGTCGGAACATCTAACACATCTGCTGCCAATCTCGCTGCTGTCAAAGTTTTGATAAAATGCTTCGTTGGCACCAAGACCTTGCCGCCAAGATGGCCGCACTTTTTCTCTGAAGCCAACTGATCTTCGAAGTGAACACCAGCCGCACCAGCTTCAATCATGCCTTTCATCAATTCATATGCATTCAATGGCCCACCAAAGCCGGCTTCGGCATCAGCGACGATCGGAGCCATCCAGTTGCGAGTCGGTGTACCTTCTACACCCTCGATTTGGTCAGCTCTCGTTAGAGCCTGATTGATTCGCTTCACAACATTAGGAACGCTATTCGCCGGGTACAAGCTTTGGTCGGGATACATATGACCAGACAAATTCGCATCTGCCGCCACTTGCCAACCAGAGAGATAAATGGCCTTCAATCCCGCGCGCACCTGCTGCACAGCCTGATTGCCAGTTAATGCACCAAGTGCTCTGACTGCCTCAGGCTCTTTCAAAAGGCTCCATAATCGATTAGCTCCTACCTCGGCAAGAGTGTGTTTAACTAGCACTGATGGACGAAGTCTTACGACCTCTTCAGCAGTGAAGTTTCTTTTAACACCTTCCCATCTAGGGCTTGTCGCCCAAGAGCTTTCAAGTTGTTGCACATCTGTTGTTGTCATAGCTGTAGACTCCTGTTTTCTGTAAGTGTTGTGATTTCAATTGCATTTTCTAGTGGAGAAGCCGTACTCAAAAAATCATCGAGGTGTGGCTTCAAGAAAAGATTTTGAGCTTCGCGAGAGGCCTCACGGTATTGCCTTTGTCGCAGCTCAAAAAGCTCTGGGCTAAGTGCCTGCCGAACCTCTTCAACAATTCTGTCGGTCTCTTCTTCAAAAACACGCTCGACCAGCTCTGAGGTCACCTCCTCACCGCTGTCTAAGACCACCTCATGATTAAGCCATTGCCAAACCTGAGCCCTGCTGATTTCAAGAGTTGCCAGATCTTCCATTAAGTCGTCAAAAGCAATGCAGCCAAGCTCTCTGCTCCACCCCTCCATGTAAGCAATGCCGACACGCACATTTGTGCGGAGCCCGTTAAGGTCTCTTGGTCCTGTCGCTTGCATTAACAGTTCAGGTTTGTCGGGAAAGTCTGTTAGCATCACGTCGAGCTGATTCTTTTTGCTAAACTGATTGCGTGCGGCTTCAATGAAGAACGGATGCGACACCCAACAGCCATCATGACCGATTTCAGCTTCATGAGCTTTGTCCATCATCACTTTTTTCAGTTGAGCCGAGCGAGTCTCCTCGTCTTTACCGGGAGTGAAAGCTGACATACCACCCATCGCAAAAGCGCCCCTGCGGTGGCAAATCTTGATCAACCTCTTGGCATAGTTGTCCATCCACTGACATTTCATGTCGATTGCCGACCGGTTTGCAGAAACCCGGTGTTTGTGGTTTTTCAAAACTTTGATGTCACTAAAGATCTTGTCCCATCTGCCACCATTTAAACCAACGATTCGGTCTCTCATTTCATACAAAATCTCTTCCATTTGGTAAGTGGCCGGTAGAGTTTCAATTAAGAGAGTGGTTTTAATCGTGCCACTAGGCAGGTCTATATTTCGCTCAACAGCTTCAAAAAGCTTGTTCCACCATCTGGCTTCTAAGTAATGCTCGCACTTAGGGACGTAAAACATTGGTGTGCGACCGTTTTCAAGAAACAGTCTGGCAGCATGAAATGCACATGCTGTGAGATCAAAAAGGCCAGCCGAAATAGCAGTACCACCCACTGTAATATTAGACTCATTCAAGTGAAGACCTCGAATACGAACCAGAGGATGAGCCATATTTTCTGGATCTAGTTTGTAGACCTTCTCTGGGCGTGAACTTGAAGACGGCTGCACATACTGCAGATCTCCTCTTGCCGCCCCGATGACATTTTCAATGCCCTGAAGAACATTTCCCCAAGCTGGCATCATCGAATCTTCGAAATCGAGCATAGCCATATCAGCACAGATTCCTGCTGGGCCTTTACTTAGCATGTTGATGACCATCTTCGGATTGTTAACTGGCCCTGTGATTTCAACGCGCCTTTCTTGTAAGTCGTCTGGAATCGGTGCCACTTTCCACTTCTCAGTGTTAGCGGGATGCCTTTCTACGAACCGAGGAATTTCGCCTTTGTCGTAATCAAGCTGTCTGATTGCTCTTTGGCGCAAGAGCATTCGCCTTTCTTGCTCAAACTCATTGTGAATTCGACTTAAGATTCGACTCAATTCAGGTGTGATTAGTTTCTGCTGCAAATTCAAGTTGCCCCCCTGTTATGTGCCAAGAACAATAATCTCAGACCAAAAGCGAAATCAAGTTTTTAGCGAATTTTCGCTATTAAAATATTTTCGCTGTGAGCCAAAATGCCTTTTACTGCGGTGAAGATTGCTGTATCTTTCGGAATTCTAGCTACTTAGCAAGGGTAATTACGAAATGCATGTTGACCAAGAGAGCCTCAGATTAATTTTTGGGCTGAAACTTCGAACTCTCCGCAAAGACAAAGGGCTTTCACTAAAGAGCCTAGCCCAGTCAACTGGCTTATCGGCCTCTTACATCAACGAGATTGAGAAAGGTAAGAAATACCCTAGAGGTGAGAAGATTCTGGCACTGGCTGATGCCCTTGAAACTGACTACGATGATTTGATCTCTTTGAAGATGAAAGAAGAGTTGCAAAGCCTCTCTGACATACTTGGCAGCAATTTAATTACGGGCCTGCCCTTTGATGTTTTTGGAATTGAAACACGATCTTTGTTTGAGCTGATTTCGCAGTCACCAAAAAAATCTGGCGCTCTTATGGCAACAGTTTTAGAACTCACTAGGCAACACAACATAGGTGTTGAATCTGTGTTTCGGGCCACACTCAGAGCCTTCCTTGATATGCATGACAATTACTTCGACGAGCTTGAAGGCTCAGCTGCTGAGTTTTCAAAAACAATGAAATCACATTTTTCAAATGTACATCGCCCAAGCAAACAAGAACTTAAAGACTTTCTCAAAGCCGAATATTCGGCAGAGGTTGTAGAAACATCTTTTGAAGATCACCCGGCTGCTCTAAGAAAGCTTGATTACTACGTGAAGCAAAACGGAAAACGCTACACACTTCATCTCAACGCCGCAACTAGTGAAAGAAAAAAGATCTCTTTGCTTGCACAAGAAGCTGGCTATCGTTTTTTAAATCTCAAAGAAAGGCGACCTAGCCCACTCGAGACCCACCTCGACTCTTACCAACAGCTGCACAACGACTTTTGCACAAACTACTTTGCAGCTGCACTTCTCTACCCGAGTAAAACATTTGTGCCCGAACTGAAAAACTTTGCCTCACAAAAGGCCTTTTCAGAATCGGAATTTGCTAAATGGATGTCTTCTTACCCAGGCTCTTACACTATGTTTTTCGAACGTCTAACCCAATGCCTACCCAGACACTTAAATGTCGATCAGCTTTTTCTACTCAGGCTTGTAAAAGACAAAAAAAAACGCAGCTACAGTATTGACCGCGAACTGCACCTCTCTTCACTACACTCCCCTCACAGAGTCAGTGGAGATCAGCACTACTGTAGGCGCTGGCTCTCGTGCTCGCTGTTTGATAGAGTCAAAAGCCCACAGACCCCGATAGTTGCAACACAGATTTCGAACTTCACTGGCACTGACAATCGGTACTTTGTACTTTCTTCTGCCTGGAACCAAGACAACGACCTTAACCAACAGTCTTGCATCACTCTGGGTGTTTACCTTGGAGACCGCAGCAAAAAAGCCCTTAAATTTGCGAACCCCGAAAAACACAGCTCACAGACAGTCTGCAGCACTTGCGAGCAATGCCCGATCGAAGACTGCCAAGAAAGAGCAGCAAACAACACTATTTACCAGAGAACGCATCAAGAGAGCGAGGTGTCTCGTTTTATTGGATCAAACTGATTAAGACCAATTTGGCGACGACCCCAAGCTCAACAAAGCGGTCTCACTATCATGGGTTTGTTAATTTCGCCGAGAGGTCTTTGGTTTTTTCTTCGGCCCAACAAATCCTGTACACCGCCAAAAATGGAACTCACGAGAGAGCTCTGCCCCCCTAAAAGTCTGTAGATTTGGCAAGGCCTCACAGCATTCAAATAGCATCGACTTTTCAGGCAGCTTGAAATAGCGGTTATCTGCGACCACGATTGCTGCTGCGCCTATTAGCTT
>JABSOQ010000166.1 GCA_013216195.1 Bdellovibrionales bacterium | reverse complement strand
ATGTTACCCGCTCCGATTTTAAGCTTTAATGCCACTTTGGCCGGGACTTCAATTGAAATATTGGCGTTGCAGCTTCTCTTAAAAAAAGAACCGGGGCCCGACTCAGTTACCACAACTTCTAGACTCTCTATTGTCTATTGAGCACTCAACGCACACTTCTCATGCCAGTCAACCTTTTGCGCCTTAACTATGGCCTGTGAACCTGACCCAACATACAACTTGATATCACCTGATAAATTTTGAACCTGAACTGAGCGAAGATCGGAGGCTTCGAATTGATGAGTTTCAGTTTGATTCGCAAATACACAGGTTGAAAAAACAGCCAACGCGGCCAAAACAAAACTCTTCATCAACTCTCCTCCTATTTCTACTGCTTGAGAAATAGTAAAGGGGTATGAAAAAATCACTCAAAAAACAGAGTTGCGCAATGCAGAATCGAATAACTTCCAATTCAACATCTCACTTTAATAGGCTGAAATAACTTCGAAATGCTCAGACTGCCCAACCTCTGAAAAGCCGACCTTCTGATACATTGAATTTACCTCTGGATTGCTGGCATCTGCGTAGAGATTTGTCTCTCCATAACCTTCAGCTTCAATCAGCTTTTTAGTCAGCAAATAGGTCACAGCCTTGCCGTAACCTTTGCCTCTCTCGTTTGGTGGTGTGTAAATCAGGTTTAGGCCAACGGCTCCAGGAATAGGACGAGTCCAATTGGCCATCGCAAGAAACACCTCGTTGTTGTGCAAAAGGTGAATACTGCCCTTTTCAATTTTGGCCATAACTCGTTTTTCTATATCACCAATCGGTTTCTTGTTTGGAATGGCCTCGCTATAGAAACTGGTGCACCACCTAGTGAGCGCCTGAAGATGAGCCTCTTTTGCCTGAATTAGATGCAATCCCTCCAACTTATCAGGCGCAAGTGGGTTTTCACACCGGTAGATCACCTGCCTCATTAGCGGTCGGGTTTGAAAACTTCGCTCCTCAAAACAGACCTTCAATAATTTTGAAGTCTCTGGATCAGCGATTGCACAAGAAGGCAGAGCGTTTCTTTCAAGGCAGACATCTAACAGCGACAACAAAGCATCGAAATCTTGAGATGCTGAACAAACGTAATTGTTATAGCCTGAGTGCTCACTGATTAAACTGTAGATGTTTTTGAGGTCTGGTGTATCTTGCCCGTGTATACCTTCGAAGTGGCAATTGGTTCTATCAAACTGAAACTGAGAAGCTAAACCCAACAACAGAGAGTTCATTGACAGATTCATGTTCAGACTCGCATAGGCCTCATGGAAGAATGCCCCTGTGTCGTAAATCTCTCTGACCATCTTTATCGCCTCGCAAATTGTTAAAAACTCTTCTTTTCTATCATGCCATGATTTTGCAAAATCGCACTGCTGTTTGCCGCCTAGCCCTTGTCTTAAGTCTGATTAATGAATCGAAACATCGCCAATGAGAGACTTCTTTGTTTTCAATCTGACTGCCTCATTTTACGATAAAGAGAGAGAAGATTTCACAAAGGACCCCTCGTGGCGAAGAAACCAGTATTCAAAGACCCATTTCGAGCAAAGCTCTACGAAATCATCTTTGAAGCCGACACTCCCAAGGGAAAGCTGTTCGACATCGTATTACTCTATGCGATCTCCCTCAGTGTTTTAGCTGTGATGCTTGAAAGCGTTCAGGTGATTCGAGCTGAGGTTGGCATTTACTTGGTCTATGTTGAGTGGCTCTTTACGATTTTCTTCACCCTTGAATATCTTGTCAGACTCTATTGCTCACCTAAACCACTGCGCTATGCCCTGAGCTTTTTTGGTTTGATCGATTTGCTTTCGATTCTACCAAGCTACATGAGCTTCTATGTGGCGGGTACACATTCTCTTCTGGTCATTCGTGGGTTCCGACTCTTGAGAATTTTCAGAATTTTAAAGCTGGGCAGATACACTGGCGAATCAAAGGTTTTGCTGAAAGCTCTCAAGGCGAGTCGACCAAAAATCACGGTGTTTTTAACCTCTGTCTTAGGTCTAGTGCTAGTCATGGGCTCTGTGATGTATCTTGTTGAAGGCGAAGAGTCTGGTTTTACAAGCATACCAAGATCAATCTACTGGGCGATCGTCACCCTCACAACTGTCGGCTACGGCGATATCGCTCCACAAACAGTCGTTGGCCAAATGATTGCCTCTGCCGTCATGATTATTGGCTACGCGATACTAGCCGTACCGACTGGTATCGTTTCAGTCGAACTCGCCAAAAGTGAAAAGCAAGACCTTGGCTTAAAGACCTGTCATGGCTGCGGCCAAGAGGATCTTCCTCTCGAGGCATTGTATTGCCTTCGATGTGGCGCTAAACTTAAAGTATGAGAATTACCCTGAAACCCCTATTCATACTGGCTTTGGCAACTTTAATAGCTGCCAGCTTAGGTTGCAGTGAAGACCAAAGAGCCAACCTAAATCTTGGTAACGAACCACGAGACACTGACAGAGACAACAATGACGGTGCCGATACAGGTGATGACGAGACACCACCAGCCCTACCGACAAGCATCGTTCTAGTGGCTGAAAAATCTTATGGTCCAAGCCGGTGGGCAGATGGTGTTTTCGATGAGGCTGAAGACTTGGGCCGAGATGTGCTATTTCAAGTTGTAGTGCCCGAACAAGTTCCGATCGTTGCTGGCAATGCCGGCAACCACGCACTAACAATTGTGTTTGATGAGGATGGAGCTAATATTGTCTGCTCTTACAAGGGGGGGGCTGATGTTAGCAAACCCATACGCAGTGGTAACCCGGTTCAGATCGAAAAAGGCATGAAGTATGTGTTTCAAAGCTGTTCAAACGGCACCGATGCCAACTCTCTGGTAAGCGTAGATGCCACCATTCGAGTGATCGTAAACAATGGTGACAGCACTGAAACCACAAGAGCGCAAGCCAACTTTGATATCTCTGAATAAAAAACCTGCCGACTGCTCAATGTGGCAGTGAATCTACTGGTATCATTGAAAACTTGTGTCTTTCAAAAGAGCGTATCCACTGCTTTCTCCACAGAAAGTATATAAAGGCAAAAGCCATACCTACACCGAAGCCCACTGCATGGGCCATGTAACTTGTAGTGGGCACAAAAGTCGTAGGAAAAAACACCATGAGAGCGATTCCAAGAACACGAAGTAAGCGTGGAAAAACCGAATGCTGCCTTTGAACCAAAAAGTAACTCGTCAGCCAAAATCCACCGAGCAAATAGACCAAACCTGACGCACCAAGAAGGTTTGTCTTCTCAGGTATTGTTGTGACTGTGATGACATTCACAAGCCCAGCCAATAAAAACGAGCCCAACGGAAATGCCATTGAGCCAAAGTAGCCGTATACGAAGTAGCTAAAAATCAAAAGCATGTATGAGTTTGATAACAAATGACCGAAGTCTGCATGAACTAAGGTCGCCGTAAACGCAAGCCACCACTCACCCTTTGAAAATAGCTTGTGATAGCTTACTGATAGATCAAGCCCCCAAGACTCTCCCCAGTTGGCTTGCGTGACTAGTGCTACAACGGCCAAAAACGACAAAGCAATAAACGTACTACCTGCACCTGGCCTTCCTGTTATCAGAGTGGTCACCAACCGGCTCTCTGGTTCAAATTCTAAAATGTGATCTTCTACAGGCTCTATCGACATATTGAAATAGTGAGGTCAGTTTGGCTTTTGTCAATCTTGCACCATACTCTCAGCCGCCAGCCAGGCCGATGTCCAAGCATGCTGAAAGTTGAAACCACCAGTGATTCCGTCAACATCCAGCAGTTCACCTGTCAAATGAAGGCCCTCACAAATCTTGCTCTGAAAGGTCTTAAAAGAGATCTCTTTTAAGTCTACGCCTCCGCACTCGACAAACTCTTCTTTGAATCGGCTCTTTCCCGTCACTTGCAGCTCAGAATGGTGAAGTGCCGCAACAATTCGATTATGATCTTTTTTTGACAGTTCGCTCGCCTTTTTCGCTTGTGGCACCTCACAATAATCCAGCAACTGATGCCAAAACCTACGAGTTAATGGCTCGATTAAAACATTGCCAATATTGCTTTTCGGTGCCGCCTCACACTTGGCCCAAAAACTACCCCGCACCTCTTCTTCTTTTAGATCACCCAGCCAACACACACTTAGTTTTGCCTGATAGTTTTGCCTCTTCATTTCACGAGCGGCCCAGGCCGAAAGCTTCAGCAATGCCGGGCCGCTAAGACCCCAATGCGTAATCAATAGTGGTCCAACTTGCTCAAAGTCTTTTTCATCTGCAATTTTAAGTTTGAGTTTTGCCGACGGAAAGCTTGTGCCAGCAAGATCAGACAGCAAAGGATGCTGAATCTTAAATGTGAACAAGGAGGGCGCAAGCTCTGTGATTGTGTGCCCTAGCTGCCTTGCGAGTTTATAGCCAACCTGTGAGCTGCCAGTAGCCAACAAGAGACGATCGAACAACATAGGAGCTTGGCCTTTTACAATAAGCTGGAAGCCGGCAGGGGTTTTACCTACCTCTTGTACTGGTGATGAAGTCTCAATCTGCACACCCAAGCTTTTTGCCTCAGTGAGAAAGCAATCGATAATGGTTTGCGAAGAGTCCGTAACTGGAAACATGCGCCCATCGCTCTCAGCTTTGATCGTCACACCTCTTTGTTTAAACCACTCAACCGTGTCTTGAGGCTGAAACTTCTGAAAGGGCGATCTTAACTCACGCTCACCTCGCGGATAGCTCTGGGTAAGTGCTCGCACCTCATACTGATTGTGGGTGACATTGCACCTGCCCCCACCTGAAATCTTCACTTTTTTCAGTAGCTGTGATGAAGCTTCAAAAACAGTCACTTTCACATTGAGAGCAGAATCTTTAGCCAATCTGGCAGCCCGTATTGCAGAGAAAATACCACTAGCACCCCCTCCCACGATAGCGATTGTTCTTAGCTCATTCGACATATTCAAACTCTTGTTGCATGTAACTCCACAGCTCTCTGGCTACGACTCCAGCAGCGACATTTTGCCTTCTCGCCAAGTGCAAAGGTAAACGTGAGTTTCTAACATACTTATTCTCTAGCTCAACCACTTGCCTTGTTTTTAACTCCTCAACAATTGAAGACGCCTCGAGGTGACCCCAACCAAACCCTGATACAACGAGCTGCCTTTTGATCATATGGTCAGACACCCACCATTTTGGAGATGCCGCTAAACCGGCAAAAGGGGCATCATCGCCTTCACGTGGCTTGGCGGTCACCACTATCTGGGGCACTTGTAAAAACTCAGCTTCAGTAAAGCTCTCTTTCTGCACTAACTGATTTGCCAAAACAGGTACAATTTTTAAGTCGCAAAGAAAAGTCATTTCATAGTCAGTGCGATTTTGCAAAAAAGGCGTAACCGCTATGTCGATCTCACCCGACCTGAGCCAAGCTTCGGTCTCACCCAAAACCCCGAACTTCAAGTTCAACCTTGTGCCTTTGCAGTTATCAGAAAAGCGACGAAGCACTGACAACAACACTGGCAAAGGGCAGAGGTAATCTAACCCGATTGAAATTTCACTTTCTCGCCCAGATTTGTAGCCAGCTGCTTGCTTCTCTATCTCATCAGCTTCGGCCAATGTGCGTTTTGCAGACAACAAGATCTGCTCTCCTGCCGGGGTTAGCTTCATTCGGTAGCCCGAGCGATCGAACAAAAGAACGCCGAGCTCGTCTTCTAGGTTTTTTAGACCCACTGACAAGGTTGGCTGGGTGCGGTTCAGCACTCTAGAGGCAGCACCCAGACTGCCCTCATCTGAAACGGCGATAAGAATTTTAAGCTGGTCTAGGGTCATACCATCCTCAAGTCGACTGTGTTCACTTTCAGCCTAGAACATTAGATAATATCTAATAAGATTATACATTATTAATAATTTTAATCTAATAAAATTGGGACGATACTGGGTAAGAAGTTTTAGACGAGGAGGTCTGATATGCAAAAGACAATATACACCGCAAACAGCAGAGGTTTTGCCGATCATGGCTGGCTCAATAGTCATCACACTTTTAGCTTTGCAAACTACTACGACCCAGAGCGAATGGGCTTCGGAGCCTTAAGAGTGATCAATGATGACAAAGTGGCCCCTAGCCGTGGCTTTGGCACTCATCCCCATCAAAATATGGAGATTATCTCGATTCCGCTTAAAGGAGCTTTGCGCCACAAAGACAGTGAAGGCAATGAAGCTGTTATAGAAAATGGTGAAGTGCAATTGATGTCAGCAGGAACAGGTGTTTTTCATTCTGAGTACAATAACTCGAACCAAGAAGAGGTCAATTTTCTTCAAATTTGGGTTCTACCAAAAAGAGAGAATATTGCACCTCGATATGACCAACAGAGGTTCGATGTCGAAGATAGAAAAGACAAGTTGCAGTTTGTTTTATCGCCAATCGACAGTGACCACACTGGTGTAAAGATCAATCAAGATGCATTTTTCTCAATGACTGATCTGACCGCCGGCAAGAGCCTCGACTACGAGATCCAGAATAAAGGAAATGGCTTGTACATCTTTGTCTTAGAAGGTGAAGTAGCTGTTGAGGGCGAAACGCTCAAAACACGAGATGCCATCAGCCTTAGTGATCTTTCAGGAGTAAACTTCAAAGCTCTTGCAGACGCAAAAGTGCTACTGATGGAGGTACCATTGGAGGTCTAAATGTCAGATAAGCTACAACTTTACTCTCTTGCCACTCCTAACGGGCAGAAGGCATCGATTGCACTTGAAGAGATGGGTCTCGAATACGAGGCCCATCGTATTAACATAATGGAAGGCGATCAATTTAAGCCTGAATACATCAAAATTAACCCGAACTCGAAGATTCCCTCTCTAGTTGACCCGACTGGTGATAACGGAAAACCCCTGGCAATCATGGAGTCTGGCGCTATATTGTTGTACCTGGCAGAAAAAACAGGAAAGTTCTTACCCACAGATGCAAAAGGCCGTAGTGAAACTCTTCAATGGCTGTTTTTTCAAGTCGGTGGAGCAGGCCCTATGTTTGGACAGTTCGGCCATTTTTTCGTCTTTGCCGGTGACAAGTGCGACCACCCTTACCCAACAGAAAGATACACCAATGAAGCCAAAAGTCTGTTGGGCGTGCTGAACAACAGACTTGAGCATAACCAACACTTAGCCGGGAGTGAGATTACAATCGCTGACTTTGCGACTGCTCCTTGGGTCGTTTGCCTCGAGAGGTTTTACAAAGCAACAGACCAACTCGAACTGAGATCTTTTAGCCATGTCGATCGCTGGGTTTCAGAGTTTTTAAATCGCCCTGCTGTTCAAAAAGGTATGGAAGTTTGCGCTTTCTAGCCAGACCAACTGACAAAACAGTGAAAAACAAAAAGGCCTCTATCAGAGGCCTTTTTGTTTTTATTTGCCATCGACAAACACCCTAATCAAAGAGTAGCGCAATCGATAACGAAGCGATACTTGACATCACTCTTGATTGTACGCTCATAGGCTTCATTGATCTTATCTGCCGAGATCATCTCGATATCGCTAATGATATTGTGCTTGCCGCAATGATCTAACATTTCTTGAGTCTCTGGAAGACCTCCTATTAGAGAACCCAAAATTTTTCTGCGACGAAATATCACTCCAAAAACCCCGAGATCTAGAGGCTGATCAGAAGCACCCACCATCATAAGCGTGCCCTCTCGTTTCAGCATATTCAGGGCTTGATTCAAGTCGTGTTTGGCAGAAACAGTATCGAGAATGTAATCAAAATACTCGGTATGCTTAGCGACCTGCTCATCGTCTGTAGTCAAAACAAAGTTGTCAGCCCCTAACCTTTCGGCATCCT
>JABSOQ010000165.1 GCA_013216195.1 Bdellovibrionales bacterium | reverse complement strand
GCCAACATCTCTTGCTATAGTGCTCTCGGTCCACCAATTCGCGTTATGGTTCGATGGAGGTATGAGTTTTTTGAGTTCGGCTTCTTCGTCTGAATTGCGAATGAACTCCATGATAAGGCGTCGGTACTTGCCAAACACCTGCTGTTTGTTGGCTTCAGGCATCACGCCATCTATAGTGTAGATGCCAGCTGGAGTGTGCCCCCCGTATTGATTAAACGGAAGCTCGCGTCGTGATCTTCCTAGAACGGGGAGGTTCCAGAGGTTGCCCTGAGAGTCTCGAACCCATTGCTTGTTTTCGTCCATCATAAGCATGCGGCAGTGAAAATCTCGGTTCACTCGGCAAAACTGATACATACGAGGTTTGCGGTGATACTGGCCACTAGCAAAAGTCTCGACATCTGGTGCGAGTTTTACGAGGTCGCGAAGTTGTTCTGAGTTTGGCGGCAAAATGTTCAAGTGGTGAGAGAGAGACTTGCACTGTAGTTCAAGCTGAGGGTTCTTTTCAAACACCCAAGAAAGTACGGCTTTTTGTTGGGGCATCAGGTTGCAAAGTGTGTAGAGGTCTTCTCGTAAGAAGCTCTGCTCCCACTCGTCATTGATGTGTCTTTCGAGTAGCCAATCATCGACGACTATGGGCTGATCAAGAAGGTCTTGTTTGTGAAGGTAAAGCAAGATGTGTTGGCTCAGGCTAAATCGATAAAGCTGACTACGATCTAAAACTTGGTAGGCAGTGCTGTCGAACTCTCTTCTGCCATAGGTGGCATCGAAAAAGGCTTTGAGCAAAATGTTTCTCAAGCGAGGGTTAATGTTGTCGCTGTTAAGACGCAAAATAAAGTCCTCGAGGCCTTGATTGCTTTTGTTCTCTTTAGCCTGCTGTATGTGGTCGAGAGATTGAAAGTAGACCTGGCTAAGATCAGCAGGTGAAGAGAAGGCAAGCTGACTCACGATCAATGAAAACAAAATAATGAGATGCTTCGGTTGGTTGCGCATGGAAGACCTCCCTGTCCTGAAGAAATGCAGATGCCTTCATTTTACGCTCAAGAGAGAGAGGGTGTTAGTCCAGTTCGACTCGACGAACGACGAGCAGCATGTTTTGTCAAATCATGAAATTGTAATGTAGCTAAACAGATACCTCTGCAAAAGGCTCTGCAGAGGTGCCTTTTGGAGGAATGTAGTCTTAGTTCCCCATTCGAAGTGCGCGTCGTTTCGCCTTAAGGCTATCGACTTGGTCATCGAGCTTGGCGACATCTTCTTCTAAGAAACGCGTGCGCTTTCCAACCTTTTTGTTTGTGACTCGAAGCTGGCGTACTTGTTTGTCGAGCTTGCGAATCATCTTCTTCGCTTGAGCTCTTCGTTTGATAAGATTCTTTTGTTTTTGTGAGTTGCGCTTGATTTCTCTACGTAGGTGATTGCGCTCGTTTTTAGCCTGAATCGCCATGCTCTCGACTTGGTCAACTTCTGCCTGCAAGCGGTCGACATTGCCCTGTAGCTTGTCGTGTTGACCTCTGACCTTGTTAGCTTCGCGTCTCTTCTTTTTTGCAAATGCGGCGCTTTTGTCGTATCGGCTATTAAGTCGGCTTAGTTTTTTGCGATTTCGAGCCTTGTTTCTCTGCAATCTGTTGATGTTGTTCTGCAGGCTGTTTGCCTCAGATTGAAGAGCTTTTCTCTCTTCAATGGCTCTTTTTTCATGGCGGTCTTGATCGAACAGCTCCATCTCCTCAGCCTCTTGTTCAAGCTGAAGTTCTGACAGATCGTCATTCAAGTTTCTGAGGTCATTTTGCGCGAAAGAGTTCGACACAAACAACAGCAAAAATGTGAGAAACGCGGCTTTCATAAAAGCTCCTTAGAACATACGTACAAAGTTAATCTGCCGTTAACAGAGCAATATCGGTGCCCAGCAAAACCCTCAATTCAGAGGGCTTTTAGCTCAAGTCTTCGTAAATTTTGCCTTTTTCAGGTCTCGAAGGTGACCAAATTGGGCACCTGATTTCTTGCCGAGGCCATAAAAAAGGCGCCACAAGGGCGCCTATAAGGGGTTATTGGGATGGGTTTCATCACAATTTGGGTTTGGGTCTAAGCAATCTTGTCATCTTCGCTGCTGCCACTGGCATCTGATTTTTGCTGAATCAGACCTCTCAAAAGTTTTCTCTTGGAGCTTGGTAGCTTTGAAGAATCGTAAAACAAGGTAGGCACTCCGTTTTGAATGGCTAGTTGAGAAATATCATCAAGTACATCGTCATCTTCGTGGTCTTTTTGAATAAGGCTGAGTTTAAATTCAGAGTTGTCCTCATCTATTCGGCCAAAAACTCTGACATCGTTTGCCACCATAAGAGAGACCAATGTTTTGTCTTTCAAGGCGCGCAAAATTTCGTTCCAATCTTCACTGACCATCTCAGTGTCGTTTTGTTTGCTATAGCGGCTCTTTTGTCTGAGTTGATTCTTAGTTGATTCGTTACGCAGAGTTTTTAGCGCCCAGCAAAGCCCCTCGCCAAGATTAGGCTGCATGCTGCGTTGAACTTTTGAGACGTATCGCCTTTTCAGTTTGTTAATGGCTGTTACAGCTAGGTCGACAACTTCGTCATCACCATAGACAATCACAGGGTTGGGCAACGCTTGGTCTTTGCTCTCGAACATCAATTTGAACCAAAGGAATAAGCCAACAGGTTTTAGAGAGATATTCTCTTCCGTTTTTCTAGGTTCGTCTTCGAACAACGAGCTATTGGAGGGTAGGTCGAAGACGGTTCGAATTTCAGTTTGATTGGCATAGATCATTTTGATCTTGTCTCTTTCACAGTAGATCAATGTGCCTTGCGCCCGGTCTTGCATCCAGCTCAGCAAAGGCTTTAAGTGAAACGAATTGGCAAGAACAAAGAAGTTGTCGCTCTGATTGGGCATACCCTGAAAGTAGACGAACTCACTTTTGCCAAAAATAGCGATCGTCTGGAATTCACCAAAATTGTCTCGCTGCCTAAAAAAAGAGGTTTCAAAAAAGGCGAGAAACTGAGTTGTGTACTCTTCAGAATAAGTTTGAAGCAGAATCTTTCGAGCTTCATTGAGGTGTTCTTTCAGTTGTTGATAGGCAGTGCCGTCGTTCTTTAAGTACAAAGTGAGGTGTTGGCCTTCGCTTGAGGCCATCAGGTTTTTGAGTTGCGATTGCGACAGTTGCATCATTGAGTCCTTTGTTAAAGAGACTCTTAAAGTTTACCGTTTTGCCGGCCCCTTCGAACAATGGATAAACCTGGTTGAGGTTATCTAGATTTACGATAACTCAAAGAATTCATAGACTTGCCGGGCCAGGCGGTTCGGAATGAGACGCTCAGCTGAGATCAAAAACAGCTCTTCGAACACTCCTTCGAGGCGGCCAAGGTTCACCAATTCACCCATCTCGACTTGCTTGCTCACTCACCGTATGTTCAGCTGTTGGCAAGATGCCAATGTCATCCATAGCTATGCTCTTTTTGACCGAGATGTCCTGGCTTTCAACAATGATGTAGGGCTCCCAGCCTCTCTCTTGAAACCAGACATCGATATCGTACCTGAGCTTGCTGTCATAGGTAGGCATGACGATTGGGTAATCTTTGATTGACTCAGGAAACCCCTTTGCCAAATGCGCTTCTTCTTTGGCGCCAAAAAAAGCAACGGGGGTTTTAGAGATAAGCTTTGGGAATAGGCCTTCAGCCAAATCGCTTTCTGGTAAAAATGTGGTGAGAACCAAGTCGAGTTGGTTTTGCTTCAGCATTGAAAGCAGGTGCTCTGATTTGTCGTCAAAGATCTCGACTTTGCATTTCGTATTTTTTCGGGCAAACATCACAATTTTAGAAATGACCTGCCGAGGAATACTGTCTAGTGCTCCAACTCGAAGTGTTGTGTGCGTAAGCTCTGAGCTGCCTTCCATCAAGTCTTGTAGCTCGTCGCCTAGGTTGAAGATCTTTTGTGCGTATTGAAAGACGACTTTGCCGTGTTCGGTGAGTTGCAGGCCCCCTGACTGCCTGTCAAAGAGCTTTGTGCCAATGCGGTCTTCAAACTGCTTGAGCTGAGTGCTCAATGTCGGCTGGCCAAGTAGCAGTTTTTCAGCAGCCTTTGAAACCGACTGCTCCTCTGCAATCACTTTAAAGTACAACAAGTGGTGGTAATTGAGCCATTTCTTCATATCAAGCACTGTACAGTTTTTCTAAGGCTAGGTCTTGACGCTTAGCTGCGGCTAGGCTTGCAAAAAATAAAAGCCAGCTAGAAACAGAGCGAATGCCAAAACAAACAGAAAAGTCGGTTTTCTCCGAAAGTACAGGCTCTCGGCTATGGCGCTAAACATAGGGCCTGTGATTGAGACGCCTGTAATTGAGGCCAGGTGTCCCGTTTTAATGGCCTGGAGGTAAAACCCTAGAGACAGAAAGGTTCCAAGAATTGAAGCGATTAAGATAATGCTACGCTCACTATGCTTGAGTTTATCGAAAAAGTGTCGAAAGCGCAGTGGTCGAATGAAGCGTGCGATTACGAAAAAGCCCACCAAGGCCCCTAGGCAGCGGTAGGCGTTACCTTCGAAAGCGTGCAAACCCTCTGTGCTGTCGAAAGCGTAACGAGTGAGCAGGATGCCGACAGCATCTAAAAACATGCCGGCAAAGGCAATGCCGATACCTTTTAAACCCCACTCTTTGTTTGCTCGAAACCGCTCGAGGCTAAAGGTGAACAAGCAGCCCATTAAAAACAAAATGGCAATCAGTTTTTGCATAGGAAACTCTTGAGAGAAAAATGCCCAGGCAAAGCCGGCCATCAAAAGTGGTTGGAAGCCAAACAGAACCATCGTTCTTGCAGGGCCGATCAGAGTGAAGGCTTTTAGTAAGAATAGGTCGCCGATCGCCAGCCCCAAGAAGCCGCTAAGAAGAAAGCAAACCACTGAAATCGAGGCCACCTCATGCCAGCCAAACCACAGTGTTACAGTGAGCGTAAAGCACACGAGTGCGACACTTCCTTTCACTGTGTTCATCCAGAGCACAGAAGTTTTGTGGCTCATTTGTGTATAAAGTACAATGGCGATCGAAAAGCATAGATTCGCAGCCAGAGCAAAATAAACTGCAGTCATTCAAAATCAGCTAACAGAATTTCGGATCTAGAGCCATTGAATTGCTAGTTTTAGATGCCAGTTTGTAAAAGGGAATCGAACCATGGGTGCAGCACTATTTTTATTCACGGTACTGAGGGGCCTTGTGGTGGCCTTGTACTTGGTGGTGATGACCACTGTGCTTTCGATTATGACAATCTTTCTTGCTGTGGTCTTCCGCGCACCTGATTTTGCTTTCTGGATTGATAAGATCTTGTGGGCGAAGCCGCTTATGTTTTTGGCCGGTATCGAAGTTGAGTACAGAGAAGAGGAGGGCTTCCCTGAGAAAGGCTTTTTGTACCTTTTTAACCACACAAGTTACAACGATATCATCGCGATGATCGCCGTTTTGAGAAAGCCGCCTAAGTTTGGAGCCAAAGCTGAGCTGTTCAAGATTCCGTTTTTTGGTTTGGCAATGAGGTCGCTAAAAATATTGGCTATTCATAGAGACAAAAGAGAAAAAGTTCTTCAGATGTATCGAGATGCGAAATCTCGTGTTGAACAAGGTGAGCATTTTGCTCTAGCGCCAGAGGGAACTCGTCAAAGCACTGATGCTCTCGGACGATTCAAAAAAGGGCCGTTTATCTTTGCAGTTCATGCCGAAATGCCTGTGGTGCCATTGGTGATAGCCGGTGCAAGGCAGACTCAGCCAAAGGGGCATTATCTCATGAATCTTGGAGTCTTTAAGAGAAAGATCATCATTAAAGCCCTGACTCCTACTGATGCCTCTCGGTTTGATGATGACACTCTGGCAGATCTGCAAGCAGAGGTTCATCAAAAAATGCAGACTGCTTACAGTGAATTGAAATCAGAGTTGGGAATAGACGGGTAGGGTTGCTTATTATTCGGTAGCTGCTGGCTTTTTTGAGCCCACGAGCTTTGAGACGAAACCTGTTCTCGACTTGATATCTCTGAGCCCAACCTGGTGAAAGATGTCCTCCATGGCATGATTGACATAGTTTTTGTAAAACGGCTCATGGAACTCTTTTGGGAAAACTTCTAAGCCGAAGTTCAGCTCAGGAACGTCGTCCATTTGAATGGAATCTACCATTCCGACATAGCCACCGGGCTTTACAACACGGTAAGCCTCTTTCAGTACACGCTCTCTCTCTTCTCTAGGCAGTTCGTGAAAAAGAAATACGCTGACTACGGCATCGAATGTGTTGTCTTTAAAATCAGTCTCGGCGGCATCGCCTTGCACCAGTGAGACTCGCGAGTGTTTTTTTAGATTCTCTTTTGCTGCTCCTAGATAGGGAGCGCTCAAATCTAAGCTCACAATCTTGGCCTTGGGGAAGGTCTTCGCTAAATCAATTGTGGCGCTGCCGTTGCCGCAGCCCACTTCTAGTATTTTCATACCCTCGCCATCATCAAGCACTTCGGCCTGATCTCTCAGGCCCCATAGAATCATCCGTCTCATTGCCGAGGCAGTGCCACGAAACAAAATGTCGACTTGATGATCGTAAAGTTCCGCAGACTCAGCTGACAAATACCCGTCAGTCTGATGATGGAAGTTCCTTTGATAATACTCAGGTACATCTGCAAAATGCTCCCTTGCCTTATCGCTAAACTCTTTTGACTTTTTGTTTCGGCGTCTCCACGAGATCTTTACAGAGTCGAGATACAGTTTGCCTAGGCGGCTAAAGTGAGCCCTTGGGTTTGGCGCTTGCAACACGTTAACTGGGTAGTCGCCAGCTCGCATTCTTCGAGCATCTTCTTCAAACAGATTGGTCACTTCTGTTATCGCTTTGTCGAGGTAGGCTTTTGGTGGTGCTTCGATCGGAGTGCCTTTTACAACTCTGTGTATGAGTTGCAGCGGCACGCTCTCAGACAAGTACAGCAAGCTGCCCAATTGTTGGTACCCTTCAAGCAGCTGAGGGACGGATAACAAACTCTTTTCTAATGCTCTTTGAATCATGCTTCATTATAAAAAAAGCCCTCTGCTTTCGCAAAGGGCTTTGATAACGCTTTTCTAAAAAACTGCGAGAAAATGGGCCTAAATTACTTCTGGCCTCTTTTTTCACCTGTGCAAGGGATACCGCAATGGATAACAGTTCCGCCATTTGGAGGAATCTCACCCTTGTGGATCATTCTGAGCTCATCAAGAGCTTGGTCTGAGCCGGCTTGAACATCTAGTCTCAAATTTGCACCCACAGTTCCACCAACCAATTGGGCGGTCTTCACTAAGTAAGCTGCATCATCGGCGGTCATTGGAGTTTCGCCAGACACGTTTCGAAAATCGAAATGAGAGTCTGCGAGCCCAAAAGCCTGAGCACCAAAAACGAGTGCAAAAACAAGAACGAATTTTGAGATGACTTGAGATTTCATGGTTCCCTCCCTACTTGAGCCCCATTCGTTACAACCACTACTAGCAATTGGTGTTCCATTTGGCTAGTCCCGACGAAACGAGTCTAGGCCCTTTTGCTTTGATTTCACAGGGTTTTAGACCGAACGCGAGGTGCACTTTGACACTTGATCTGATGCGTCAGTTGTGTCGCGGTGTCACCTTGTCACCAACTACGTGGGGGCAAATTGACACAACTCTAACTATGTTAGAAGAGGTGAGGAGAGGTAAACTGGGTTCAAGTTATCGGGCCAGTCAGCTAGAGGAGAGCGAATTTGTTAACTGCAAAACGGCAAATTACAAATCTAATTGCGAGCTCTGCCGAGATGGGTAAAGGAAAATGGCCATTTGGCAGGACGCCTGAAATGACTGAT
>JABSOQ010000164.1 GCA_013216195.1 Bdellovibrionales bacterium | reverse complement strand
CCGAGTGCCTGAGTCTTGCTTGCCACCGGCTTCTTGGTAGGCCTCTAGGGCCGCATTCATCAAGGCAAGGTCGCTCTCAATCTCTTCACCTCTCTGGTCGAAGGCTTTGGCTACACCCTGTTCTGTCAGCATTCGAAAGATGGCATCTGGGCCATTTTTGTTCAGTTCAGCAGGGCAGCTTCGCTGGTCTTTGTCTTGGGCTACTGCCAGCTGGGAAGTCGAAACGAATATACCTATGCAAATCGCAGCGATTGCGACTGGAAACCTCTTCATATCTCTACCTCTATTGAGATGGCAGAATATCAAAAAATGAAACGGGGTTGGGGATTTATCGGATTTGCTGAGCAAATTACAGGATTGTCAAAAGAGTGATCAGAAGTAGAGCGGCAAGTGTTGACTTGTGGGCTGGTCGGTCGCAAAAGTAGGGCCAACGAAAGAGGAGCCGAAATGTTCAAGAATTCACTGGTAAGTGTCTCTGATAAGTCTGAAATTGCGAACTTTATTCTGCCGCTGCACAAGTCTGGCATGCGGGTGGTCTCGACTGGTGGCACAGCTAAGCTCTTGAAAGAAGCTGGTGTGGAAGTGATCGATGTGAGTGAGCAGACAGGGCACCCTGAAGTTATGGACGGTCGGGTGAAGACCCTTCACCCCAAGGTGCACATGGCTCTTTTGGCGCGAGAAGGCCATAGCGGTGATGCTGACCTATTGAAAGAGCAGGGGCTTGAGCCCTTTGATCTGGTAGTTGGCAATCTTTACCCATTCTCAGAGGCATTAAAAGAGAACCTAAGCCTTAAGGAGCAGGTTGAGTTTATTGATATTGGCGGCCCATCTTTTTTGAGAGCCGCTGCCAAGTCTTTTGATCGCATTGCAGTTGTCTGCGACCCAGCAGACTATCAGATGATTTTAGAGAAAAAAGAGCTGACTATCGAAGACCGTAAAATGCTGGCTGCAAAAGTTTTTGCGCACACGAGTCAGTACGATTCTATAATCAGCTCTTATTTGATCTCTGGCGATAGTGAAGCTTCAGATCAGAGCTTGCAGGCTCCAGCTCATATTTCTCAGCTTGGTGACAAGGTTTCTAGTCTTCGCTACGGCGAAAACCCCGGGCAAAAAGCCATCTGGATGCGAGATCAGGTCGAAGCGCAGGGGCTTCACTCTGCTGAAAAAATTCAAGGAAAAGAGCTGTCTTACAACAACCTTCTCGATTTAGAAGCTGCGGTTCAGACTCTTCGAGAATGGGATGAAACTTGCTGTGTCAGTGTTAAGCACAATAATCCTTGTGGTGTTGGCTTCGGAGCGGACCTTGCAGAAGCTGTCGAGCGTTCATTGGCTGCTGATCCAGTGAGTGTGTTCGGTGGAATCATTGCGATGAATGAGCCAGTCACGGGTGCAGTTGCTGAGAAGCTAAAAGCTTTGTTTCTAGAATGTGTCATTGCACCCGATTATATGCCTGAAGCCTTAGAAGTCTTAGCTGCGAAAAAGAACCTTAGGGTTCTCAAGTGGCCTGAGATGATGGCTGCAAAGTTTTCGACGCCTCTAGTGAAATCGGTTCTGGGTGGTTACTTGTTGCAAGACCGAGACGTGGTTCTCGGGTGGCAAGATTCTTGGCAAGTTCACGGTGAGCAACCAAATGAGCAAATGAAACGTCAGTTGGTCAACACGTGGAAGCTTTGTGCTCATTTGAAGAGCAATGCCATTGCGATAGCAGGCCCAGACTATAGTGTTGGTCTTGGTATGGGGCAGGTCAATCGGGTAGATGCAGTTGAGCAGGCAGTCTCGAGATGGGGCCAGTTTCATTCAGACGTTAGTCAGGTCGTTCTGGCCAGTGATGCTTTCTTTCCGTTTCCAGATTCGATCGAGAAGGCCTCTGCTGCAGGAATCTCTTGGGTGATTCAGCCTGGAGGATCGATCAAAGACCCTGATGTGATTGCTAAGGCCAAAGAGCTCGGAGTGAACATGGTGCTGACTGGCCAGAGGCATTTTTACCACTGAGACATGCGTTTCGAACTGCTCTCAGACCAATGTCTCTTTTTGCTATGGGCTGGCATTACTTGAACGGTTTCGGTTAACAGATACCTGTTTTTATTAGACAATATTTCAATGAGTCAGCCGTGGTTGGTCAAAAGCAATGGTCGCATCTTGGGCCCTTTTCAAAAAGAGCAAGTCCATGAGATGTTGCGAGCTAAAGAAATTGTCGTTCTTGATGAGGTTGCGCCGCCCTTTCGAAGATTTCGCTATATTCGTGATCATGAAGAGTTTGTTGAGATTGTAGAAGAAGTTCGAAAAATGAACTTTGGCTCAAATGAAGATCACACTTTTGCAACCAATGCCACGAACACAGCCAGCATTACAGAGCGGCTTGGAACACATGCCACAGAAGAGATCACCCATGATCTGGTAGACTCTCTCACAGAAGAGATCGTGATTACTGATATTGAAGAAGAGACCTTCGATTCGATCGCGAAGCGGACAAATGCGAGCTCAAGCTTCATCCCTGTTGGTGATGATTTGCAATCAGACTCCTCTGATTGGACTTCTCGAGGGCTATGGGCTTTGGCTGTTTTGGTCATTGTTGGAGTGGTGGGTTACGTCTACTACTCGAGACAGATGGCTCAGCCAGAGAGTTTTCAAACTGATGGTGGAGAGGTTCGAGATAAGGGTCTTGGTCACTACTACTCTGGCGATTACGACCTCGCGATGCCTCTTTTACTAAAGGCCTACACCAATGATCCGAATGACTTAGAGTTGGCCTCTCTTCTCGCCCCGGTTTTGATACAAAATGGTGCTGAAGGCTACACTCAGGCTGAAACTATGGTGAACCAAATCAGAACTCAAGGTGGCAAGTACAGCACTCGCTCGTATGTGATTGAAGGCTTGTTACAATTGAAGCGACAAGACTTTGCTCAAGCAAGAGTGACTCTTGAAACTGCGATTCAGCAAGACCCGTTCTCTTGGCAGGCCTTCACCAACTTAGGCATAGCGGCCTACCGTCAACAAAACTATGTTATGGCTAAAAACCATTTCGACACGGCTTTAAAGATCGAGCTGCAAAGATCTACTTCTCGCGGAGAGCCGCATCTGATGAAGGCTCAGTCGTTGCTTGAAATGTGGAAGCGCGAAAAAGATGAAAGGTTTCTCAAGCAGGCTCGCCTCGGCATCGATAGCTACCTCAACGAGTTTTCAGATTACAAACAAGAGGCACTGCTGCTTAAAGCCTTTGCCGACTTTGCTTTGAGAGACTATAAGTCTGCTGAGCGCACGGTTGATCAACTCATCGACACTGACCCATTTCTGACCGATGAACATGCAAAAGACCCAACGGTATACCGTGACACATTGGAGTGGTCCTCTCTGCTTAACTGGTGTCAGGCCCTGGTATCTGGAATGTCTTCTTCGAGTCATCTCGAAACTCTTCATGCCTTGTGCTTAGTTCAAACAGATGAAAAAGAAATTGAAGCACGTGAGGTCATAAACGCGGCGATCAATCAGGCGCCTCAGGACCCTCTGGTTCATGGCGTTTTTGCTTTTGTAAATTGGCACCTTGGCAGTGATATAAAAGCTGAAATGTTGGCCACGAAGGCCATAGAGATGAATCAACATTCGGCAACAAAGTTACCTTACATCATCAAGGCGAGAATCTGTGAGAGCCTTGAAAATTATGAGTGCTCCCTCGAGCAATGGAAAGAGGTTCAGCAAAGAGACCAAGCTTCTGTCTCAGCCCTAGGGGGGATTTCAACCTCGTATCTGAACCTGAAGAAGTTCACTCAGTTTGAGTCGTCTTTCAATACAGCCAGAAAGTACTCCAGGTATTACAAGCCACTTTTGCGCGCTCAAGTGCGAGCTAGTAAAGAAGGGCTAAAGGTCAAGAAGTAGTTGCTAACACCTTTTTGAGGACGCACCAGAAATGAAGCTAATTGTGTTGCTAGTAGGAGCTGTTCTTGTTTTTGCAGGTTGCGAAGAAGAGGTAACCGTAATTGATAGGAGCCAATACTCCGACGGTCATATCTTTTCTTTTGAAAAAGGGGCTGCGATTCCTGACCGGTTAGTGAGTTATGTCGAGGCTGAGTACGTAAAAAAATACAGATTGGCCAATCCGCAAACTGAAAGATCAGATATCGAGATTATTGCGGCTCTGCCCAGGAGGCTCTTAGAGCTCAATCTTTATCTACGTGAGAAGAACCCAGGAACCCTGATCGACAATACACGTTTCTTGTTGCCCGCAGGCGGTGCCGCGGTTGATTTGGGAGAGTTTGTTAACGAGGGCAAGGGTATTTTCTACATTGAGTGGGATCACAATTTTGAAGCTTACGATATAGAACCAGCTGACTTGAGGGTCTTCTTCGTTAGCAACAATCATCGGTTTGCCATAGGTAACCAAGAATATGGAACCGGGTGTGGCAAGTACTTTGAGATCACGAACTTTTACAAGACTCAAATCGACAAGTTCGGTTATGAAGTGGCGGCAGCAGACAAGCGGTATTTGGGGCAACTGTTAGGCACTTTTTACTTTGTCGTGATCAACACAAGCGGCGTCTATGTTGCGGCCACATCCTTTCTAGATACGCGCTATCCCAAAGTTCATTGTTTGCCGCCACAGCTCGGAGGGGCCTACAACTAATTTCTATTAGTCTCAGAGCACCTGACAGAGTTTGAAACTGCGTCAAAATTGGGGCAATTGTAATCGGTCAGCCTATAGAGCTGGTGAGCCAGGGAGATATCAGTTACAATGAGGCATGTCTGATACTTCAAAGCAGTTTGTTAAAGATCTATCTGATAAAGATCAAATCAAGTCGGTGTTTTTAGCGGCAGATAAGGTGAGTTTGTCAGATCGAAATGGCAAACGGTACCTCTCTGTGAATCTAAAAGACTCATCAGGGAGCATCAATGCTCGCATCTGGGATAATGTCGACAAAATAGAGCCCACTTTTAATTCAGGTGACTTTGTTTGGGTGAAGGGCCATGTGCAAGTGTATCAGAACCGCAAACAAGTGGTGGTTCACGATTTGAAACCTGCTGGTGAAGAAGAAGTGAACCTCTCCGATTTTGTCAAAGAGTCAGCTCTCAGCCCTGATGTTTTAAAAGAGCGACTAGAGAAATATGTCAAATCGATTCAAGATGTCCATATTCGAACATTGCTTGAAAATGTTTTTGCCGATGATGAAATCAGAAGCTTAATTATGAAGGCTCCAGCGGCAAAATCGATTCACCACGCCTACATGGGCGGGTTGTTAGAGCATGTCATTTCGATTTGTGATGTGATGGAGAAAATTTCAGATCATTACCCGATGCTGAATCGAGACCTTTTGATTTTTGGAGCGATCTTTCATGACATTGGCAAAGTCTATGAACTCAAGATTGAAAGTGGCATCCAATACACGAGTAAAGGGCGGTTAGTCGGCCATATGGGTATAGCTTGTGAATTCATCGATCGCTTCTCAGAATCGATTGACGGCTTCCCAGATGAGTTGAACGACATTTTGAAGCACATTGTTCTCAGCCACCACGGCCGCCTCGAATATGGTTCACCCAAACTGCCGGCTTTTCCAGAGGCAGTGGTTGTAAATATGATCGACGACCTCGACAGCAAGCTCAATACCATTTTTGGTTATATGCAAGCTGAGCTTGAGGGGGGTGAAAGTTGGACTCGCTATCATCAGGGGTTTGATCGTTACTTCTATCTCGATATTTTCAAAAAGCAGCTTAAGAACGAGTCTGATGATTGAGGGCTATAGCCCCTTTTTTAATACAGCCAAAATGAATTCCGCTTTTTCGACCTGCATTTCTCTCAAGATCTGAGCTGCCTTTCCTGTATAAACGGCCTCTCCGGGTTGTGTCAGGCTTATGCCCAATACCAGTTTTTGATCAGCAAAGTGAGTGGCACAGTTCTCGAGAGTTTTCTTAAGGCGGTAGGGGGTGTCCATTAAGATGAGTGTGTTATCAAGAGTCTTTAGTGTCTTAAGTCGCTTGAGGCGTTGATCCGTGTTAGCTGGCAAAAAACCTTCAAACCAGAACTGATCAAGGCGTTCTCCGCAAATACTTAGAAAAGTCATAAGGCTTGAAGGGCCAGGGCAGCTAGTGATTGAAATATTGCTCTCTCTACAGGCCTTCACCAAATGAGCACCAGGGTCACAGAAGCCAGGTGTGCCACAATCGGAGACCAGTGCGACATCCTGAGAGCGGCAGATCTCTGCAAGCTCGCTAATCCGAGCGGTATCTGAGTGCTCATTTAAGAGTTCAATAGTCTTTTGCGGCGGAACACCCACACTTTTTAACAGCCTGCGAGTGGGTTTCGCCTCCTCGCCGACAACAATGTCGGCTTTCTCCAATACAGATTTGGCTCTCAGTGTGATATCTTCTGGATTCCCGATTGGGGTAGCTATGACTGTGAGGGGCATACTTTCTCTCGCACTTGTACGGTTTGAACTCAACCTTATATCAGGTTTCATTGAAACTCACGAATGTTGCCTTCAATTTATTCTGAATGGCGATAAGAGTGTCTGTCTCAGGAGGGCTTACGTGAAAGAAGACTTGAGATGAAAGAATGGAAACTTCTCGACAGATGGCAGTTGTTTAAGAACCAATTCTTGAGGATTCGCCTGGATCGCTGCGAATTACCTGACGGTCGAGTCATGCCAAATTACTTTGTGCTTGATTTTGCAGATTGGGTACAAGTGGTAGCTCTGGATGAAGATGACAACATGATTATGGTCAGGCAATACCGTCATGGAACAGGCGAGACTTTGCTTGAGATACCCGGAGGCAGCACTGATCCTGGCGATACAGAAGAGCCAATCTTAGCAGCTAAGCGGGAGCTACTTGAAGAGACGGGTTATGAGAGTTCGGATTGGGAGCAGATCGGCTCGCATTCACCTAACCCGGCATTGATGTCGAACGACATGCATGTGTTTCTCGCTAAAAACTGCAAAAAAGTCGCTGAGCAGAACTTAGATCCGTTTGAAGACCTTGATGTCGAATTGGTGCCGGCAAAGTCTGTTCTTGAAATGTTAGAGGCTGGCCAATTTCGCCATTCTCTTGTAGCCACCGGCCTGTTCTTAGCCAGAAGTAAAGTGCTTGCTGAGATTAAGTCTTAGGTTAGAGACTCCAAGACATCCCTATGCTTGGCCATTTTGGTGAGGGCTCCTCTCTTCCAGAGTGAACGGTGTCTGTGTAAATAAGGTTTAATTCTGGGGTTCTGCGTTCAATCTCATGCAAAAGCACAGGCTCGTTATCTACAAACCACACATGCTTAAGATCGCCATCGAGGTTTTCAAAGTATTCAGCTTTGTAATTGGTGTCTCCTAGGCCTGAATTCGCCTTCATCTGCAGGTCATGGTCATTATCTAATGGCAGGCCGTGGCGAATAAGTTGTTCTCGAGTGCCCTCACCCATGCGAGGTACGTCGCGACCTGTGAGGTATGAGATATGAGCACCTAAAGTGTAGCATTCTCGAACAAATTCAACGGCTCCTTTATAGGGAACGTCGTGAATCAACATCTCGTTAGAAAAGAAACCCTCGACCCAATGCTTTCTAACGGCCTCGAAAAAATCAAGACGTGCGAAAACCTCATGTCGAATCATGCTTGAGCGAATACCCCAATCGGTGGGCAGGGTTTCAATCGCATTCAAAATATCAATCGCTTGCTTGTGGCTTTCTAGAAAAGGCTTAGCATGCTGACTGCTATGAAACTGTCTCAGAATGAACTGTGTTCTAGGGCTAACACAAAAAATCGTAGAGTCGAGATCGAGTATCAACCGAGGCTTTTGGCCTTGATCTAAACATTCTAATATTTCGGTGCGCAATTTTTGTAGAGTCGACATCCTCATTATATTAGTAGATTTCAATGTGAAATCAACTGAGTGCGTTTAAATTGGCTATTGGCAGGGGAGAGGGC
>JABSOQ010000163.1 GCA_013216195.1 Bdellovibrionales bacterium | reverse complement strand
TGGCTATAACCCTTGTAACGACGAGCAAAAGCCTGAGATCAGTGAGATGTATGTGATAGATCTTTTAGACGGCGGAGTCAGAGTGACCTGGAAAACTGACATACCTGCGACCTCACAAGTCATGTACACAAGCAGCCGAGACGGCGTACCTATGACCACCAATTCTGACAATGTCCTAAGAACCCTCCACTCGGTCGAAATACCTGATCCCGTGGGTGGTGAGAGCTTTATCGTGAGAGCCATATCTGTCTCGGCTACAATGGGCAGAACCATCAGTGGTGGCATCACCTACCGAGATTACGGTTTCTGATCTTATAACAGAGCAAACAGAGCCAAACTGGCAAACATGACATTGTTGACATAGGCCGAGATTTTACTGATCTCGGTTGTCGACTCGTAGTTGGCCAGGCTTTCATCTTTACGAACCTGACCCCACCACTTTGAAAATCTAGCGGCAGGCAAAGCACCTAACAGGGCCGCAAAAAGGAACACCGGCCAAGAGAACTCTACTGCGACCCAGGTCAACATCAAGACTTGCCCGACAGCACCCATTACAAAGGCGAACAAAAAGGTGCCCTTCACCCCGAGCCTAAGGCTGAGAGTATTGTCTCCACGCGCTCTATCCTCATCATGCTGGTAGACTTGAGTTATTGGATAGGCCCCACCAAATAGAAAACTACTGCACATCGCAGGCAAAATCAGAGATTGCCAAGACTGCATAAACAGATCAGGTCCTAGCAGACCTAAGGTAACTGCTAAAAACGCAAATGCTCCTTGAAAGGTGAAAACGGTCAGCCAACCTACAAATGTTCGAGCCTTCAACCTCACACTAGGATGAGAATACGACCTCGAAGCTGCACAATAAACAGCCATCATAAGACAAAAATGAATTCCGACTGACAGGGCCAAAAGCAAACCTGCTAAATCAAACAGCAAAGCCAACCACCATAGCCCTGGCTGAACAGTGGGTGGCGACTTTAAACCACCGATGCTCCCCTCATCACGGTCGTAAAAACTGTTAAAAGCGTTGCTGGCGGGGTACATAAAGAAGTGCAAGCAAAAAAATACTAAAACGGCCTTATCCACAGGCAATGTGGAAAAAACAGAAAGTGAAGCTGCGAGTGCGAAAAAATAAAGCGGCATCAAAAGAATTGAAAAAGGTAATCTCAGATGAGCAAGGTTCGAAGGATGAAAAACGTAGGCCTTCAAAGACATCAACCTAGTCATGTGGCTTCACCGCCACGCCCATATAGGCGACCAAATGCCTTCGACAAAACTGAAATTCGAAATCTTTTGGCACCGAGCCAGTCAAAGCTATGTGTTTCATATTTTGAAAATTAAGTTTCGGCTGCACACCAAAAAACTCCAAATTTTCAAACCCAGAGTTTCGCAAATAGTGCCTCATTTCGCCTGGCTTTATGAACAGATCATACAGATGGAGATTTTCTGGGACATTCGAAACGAAAACCTCTACAGCCTTTATCGCAAGAATGTAGCTCAGCAGATTGCGATTGAAAGTGTAAAAGACAAACACTCCGTCAGGGCGAAGGCACTGAAACGCCTTTTCAACGAGTAACTCAGGCCGCTCTACATGCTCGAGTATGTCCATTGCCGTCACTGCATCGAAACCCTCGCGCGACTGATACTCCAGCAGATCACCCTTATGATACAACACCTTGCCAGTTGAGTCGTACCTCTCGGCCACCTGCAAGGCTTCAGCTGACTGATCAACACCAACGACCTTACAGGCATTTTCAGCCAAAAAATTAGATAAAAAACCTGCGCCGCAACCCAAATCGAGCACTGCGGGGGCCTCTGAAATCTCTTTTACTCGTTGTAATACCCAAGGGTTCCTAAAGCGAGACTCAGCTCTCAATAACGCAATCGGGTCATCATCGGCTTTGTACCAGCGCTCACCTAACTCTGAGTAGACAGCTGTGTTAATTTGGCTCTCCATGCTAAGCCTCCCTTTACAATTTGAATAAAGAAAACGAGCAGAGTCGCGAAAGCAAAAAACTGCAAAACCCAAAAGGTCTGTTCAAAAGCCTGCAAGAATTCATAGCCGAGAGCAGTTCGAAACCGGCTCAAACCGTAAAGCCCGGCCAGAAACAGCACAATGGGATGTATGACGAAAAGCACAGAATGCAACCACTGTTCACCTGCAGAACAGTGCTGCTGATGTACCCACTCATCTTTAGTAATAGAAAAGCAAGAAAACAAAAACAAGACTCCGAAGACCACCAACCAAAAGGTTTGCATCGGAGCAAAAAGACAGACTGAATAAGTTATCAGTACACCTAGAGTGTCTACGGGATGACTCCAAAGCTCCCAACTGGGTAGTGGCTCTCGCCCTCTGTGAAAATAAAATTCATCGATGAAGTGAGCGACCCCTTGAATGAGAAAAGGTAACGCAAGTACCAAGCTCACTCTGCTACCTCAAAAAGAGTGCCACAGACTGTTAGACCAGGCCCAAATGCCAGAGACAAAACCTTTGTGCCCGGCAAGATTTCTTTCTGTTCCAAGATGCCCTTCCAAATATAGGGCAATGTTGCGGATGACATATTACCGTTGCGATAAAAAACATCTCGGCTCATGGCCAATTGCAAGTCACTCAAGCCCAGACTATCTCCCACAGCATCGATAATTGAGGGGCCTCCTGGGTGCACGGCAAAAACCCAAGCCTCGTCTCTACCTTCAAAACGATTGACAAAGGTCTTCAGGTTCTTCGATATCTCTTTTGGCACTTCTCTTGACAGTGTCATCGACAAATTGTGATTGCCCAGCTTCCAGCTCATCAACGATTCGGTATTTGGCAAGATATACTCTTCACATTGCTTAATTACCAAACGCCGACCACCACCAGTGTTCGTCAGATCGTACTTAACAACGCCATCTGAAAACAAAGAGTTCACAATCATTTGCTCTTTTTCACCAGATTCAAAATTAGCATGAAGTGAACAGGCCTCGGTATGCACAACAGTCACTTTACGATTCGCGGTCGCTCTCAACTCGTTCCAAGCCTGGCGTACTGCAATTAGGGCTGCATAGCAGCCCATGTGATAAAGGTGGGTCACCTGAGTCTGTCCCCACCCTTTTTTTTGAGCAAGACTTTGCACTGCACTTGGCGACTCATAGCCCGTACAACTCACATGGTAAATCGAATCTGGCTGAGTCAGGTGCCCGTCAAAAAGCTTAGCAAAGGCCTCTTCATTGACCCTGCTAAACACATTCATGCGCTCTTGCCAACTTACCACTTCGCCAGCTCCGCTGGGAATGTAGTCTTCAAAGTAGTGATTTCGTCTCGAAATTCTAGCGCCGAGAATCTTCTGCAGAAAACTTTCTATGTGAACAGCATCAACACCGTGTGCGTTTTCGTACCGCTTTGCTAACCATTGATTAATCGTAGACTGATCAGTACTGTGTAATTGATAGGTTAAGACATTCGACAAGGCGGCTTCTATGACAATCACTCCCCTTTTCTCTGCGGCTATTTTGGTAGCTTTGCTTAATTCGCTTTTTTGCAAAACCGCGCAAGCTGCAGAGCCCACTCCCCAAGAGGGCCACAGAACTTTAGCAAGCCTAGATCTAAAAGCAACTATTTATCCTGTTAAGGGCGAGACTAAAAAACCCTTATTTCTTTTTGAGAGGCACCACCTTAAAGAGGAAAACTCAGACATCTACAACATGTCGTTCCGCGACGTAGCCTCTAATGAGCCTGTAGCGTTTGAGGAGATGAAATTCGAGAATGGAGTGTTTGCCCGCTACAAACTCGACCACACGCAAACTGGAGAGACTTCTATCGTAACGCACAAAAAAGGCAAGCTGACACTTCGACACAAGAAGAAGAAAAACGACAAATGGGACAAAGTGACCTATGACTATAACTCTAGTTTTCTTGTGCCCTCTCAAATTCTCGATTTTGCAATCAGCAACCTCAACCAGCTACGGCAGAAAAAAGCAGTAAAGGTTAAACTCGCTGTTCCCAATTTTGTGAACTTTTTCAGCTTCAAATACCAGACAACTTCAATTGATGAAGCCAAGCAGATTGCGGAGGTTGAATTTGTCCCGAGAAACATTTTTATCAGTATGTTTGCTGGCAAAGTCGAGATGAAGATCGACCTCAATAGACAGCGCGTCCTTGAAGTAAAGGGCCCCACGCTTCTTTACTGCAAGGACGCACAGTTGCTTGCTCGGACCGTTTTCGACTACTCCCACAAATCAGTCAAAAATGAAGAACAAGCGCAACAGAAATAAACTAAAATACGATAGCAGAACAGCTTTCTAGCTCATGCTAAGTAGCCGTACAGATAACCAGCCAAAAATGGCAAGGCACTGGCACACACCAGAGCCAACTCAGACACCTGAAACCGCGACCTCTTCAAGTCTTCGACCGCTATGACCTGAGAATTGATAAAACTCTCATCTGCCGACACGAGATTTTGCTTTTTGAAGTGCTTTTTTTGAAAATTGAATTTCCACTTTGAAGAGGTGTCACCATTGCGGCTCAAAAATTCAAGCCCTATACGGTTCATGTTTACGTTTTCTTCGTCTTTCTTGACCCACTTCACTACTGCCGAGTGGTGCAAGAAGTCTTTACCATCAAATTTGAGATGAATACGAAAGGTATCGCCTGGCTTCACTTTCCTACGAGAGCTTTGTCGCAATTGAACACCTGACGAACTAAAGTCTTTCAACCAAAACACAGGGCAATGCCTTTCTCCAATTTTTAAGTGCCAATGTCTATGATCTTCAATGTGAAAACGCTCATGACGTCTTTGATTGAATTGTTCGAGATCTCGGTAGAGTTCCTCTTTCAGAGGTGCTTCTGCCCCTAAAAAACCCATATATTCCTCCAAAACCCAAGATCGCCCCGCGCTAAGATACTTCAAATAACGAGCCAACTCAGATGCAAGCTGAATGGTCTTCAGAACTGCTGGCTGTAAAAAAGGAATTCAAGCACTGCTTTGAAGGGCCTCGCCAAACCCTTGAATACAGTATCGAAACTGATCAACTGACTAAACTCTAGAGGTGTCGCAAAGCCATACGACTTAAAAAGAAACAGCTGTGCCAAATAGCCCAGCTGCTTTATTTGTATCTATTGAATTATCTAAGACTCAGCAACTTCGTCGATCCCTAGCAAGGCTCACAGTTGAGCCTCACTGCCCTTTGCCGGAGAAGGACTACTACCCTTGGCATCTGCACGACCTTCACGATAAAAGGTCTTACCATTTTTAGCCAAGTTGGCAAGCGGGGTCGAAGGCTTAAACCGAGCACCATACTGTGAAGCATACATTTCGAGTTCGCTAACAATATACTCGGTTCCCAAAGAATCCGCATACCTGAGCAAGCCACCTCTGAACGGCGGAAAGCCTGTCCCCATAATCATCGCGAGATCAACTTCACCTGGAGTCTCAACAATTTGATCTTCAATCAGAGCCAAAGCGGCCTCGTTGATCATTGCAAAGACACCCCGCTCGAGACAGACCTTTTCAGAAAGAGGATTTGTTGGCTGACCAACACCCATCTCAGCGTAGACTGAGCTGTCGACACCTGTTTCTTTGCCCCGCTCATCGTAAAGATAGAAGCCTTTACCATTCTTTTTACCAAGACGATCTGACTCCGCCAGTTTTTCGGCCACTGGTGGAACCTCAATTCTCTCACCTAGAGCGTCTTTAAAGATCTTCACGACCTTTACGCAGACATCGAGCCCCACCTCGTCCATCAGACGAAACGGACCCATCGGCATACCAAATTTATGAGTGTAGTAACGATCAACAGTTTTGATGTCCATGCCCTCATTTAAGAAGTGCATCCCTTCGATCATCCAAGGCATCAAAAGCCTATTTACCAAGAAACCAGGCCCGTCTTTAACAACAACCGGGATCTTGCCCATGGTCTTCGCTAAACCAAAAACAGTTGCTGTGGTCTCATCACTCGTCTTCACTCCCCGAATGACCTCAACCAGCGGCATCTTATTAACTGGATTAAAGAAGTGCATGCCAGCGAAATTCTCTGGCTTAGGATGCGCCTCTGCCATCTCATTAACACTCAATGACGATGTGTTCGTTGCAATGATGCAATCGTTTTTGCAGTGCTTAACAGTCTCAGCAATAACTTTCTTTTTTATCTCCATGTTTTCAACAATGGCCTCTACAACGAGATCCATCTGACCAAAACCAGAGTAATCCGTTGTGCCCGTGATCTTGGCCATTTTCTCTTCATACTGGTATTTGTCCATTCGTCGGCGCTTGAGCTTCTTACCCCAAACCTCTGCAGCTTGCTTGAAACCGATCGCCAGAGCCTCGTTGTTGATATCTTTCATACGAACATCAACACCTTTGTCAGCACCAACCTGAGCAATACCACCACCCATTGTTCCGGCGCCTAGCACAGCCATGTGCTTCACGTCGCGAGGCTTAACGCTTGTGTCACTCACGCCAGTTAACTTCTTCACACCTTCCATCATAAAGAAAAGGTTGATGAGATGCTTACTCACATCGGTAATCGCCACTTCAGCGAAGCCCTTCATCTCAATTTCGAGAGCTTTCTGACGGTTAGACATTCCATAGGTCTGTTGAATGATGTCGATGGCTTTTTCTTGAGCTGGGTAAAAACCTTTGGTCATTTTCAACAAAGCCTTTCGAGCCTGAGAAAAGACAATCGGTCTCCCAATAGGCCCCTCCAGCATCGAATTGACAAAGCCTTTCGCCCTGAACGTCTTCATACGCTTTTTCTTCTTACCATCAGCGCATTCAACGGCGAATTGCTCAGCCTTTGCCATTAGCATTTCTTTGGGAACGCACTCATCTATTAAACCAATTCGTAGAGCCTTCTTTCCTGGAACGGCCTTGCCCGCCAGAATGATATCAAGAGCGGCCTGCAGGCCAACGATTCGGGGCATCCTCACGCACCCGCCAAACCCAGGCAAAATACCAAGTTTGGTTTCTGGCAAACCAATCGTCGTCTCTTTCGCATCTGTTGCCAATCGGTAATCACAGCACATTACCAACTCTGTGCCTCCGCCCATACAGCTGCCATGAATAGCTGCAATGGTTGGCATCGGCAAATCCTCTAAGGCATTGAAAATTTCATGAGCAGGTTTCAGAACGTCAAGAAACTGCTCTTTCGTTGAAAGCTTTTTGATCTCTTCAATATCAGCACCTGCAATAAAGTTTCGCGCTTTATCAGAAATGATGATCACAGCCTTATAGCTGCTCTTCGAAAGTTCTTCGACCACCTCTTTCAACCGTGCCATTACTGGGCTTGAAAGTTTATTCACTTTCTCGCCAATCAGATCAAGATGAACGACTGCGTACTGACCCTTATCTTCAATTCTTATGCTCTCTTGAATACTCATCAGTTACGCCTCCTTCTGCAGAACCATGGCTCCACCTTGACCGCCGCCAATACACAGCGTAGCCAAACCGAACTCCACATCTCTTCTCATCATTTCTTTCATCAAAGTCAGCACCAAGCGCGTGCCAGTCGCACCAACCGGATGCCCCAGAGCGATCGCCCCACCATTGACATTCAAAATATCTGTATTGAGCTCTCCGATCGCTTGATCCTTCCCGAAGCGCTCCTGAGCAAACTCTTTACTCTCAAAGGCTTTCTTACATGCCAACACCTGTGCCGCAAAAGCCTCGTTTAGCTCAACGAGCCCCATATCTTTCAGAGTCAGACCACCTGCTCTTTCTAGAGCTTTTGGCGTGGCCATCACCGGACCTAAACCCATTCTCTCTGGCTCGAGACCTGCAAAACCGTAAGACTTGATCGAGACAATCGGCTTGTAACCCAAGCTCTGAGCCTTTTCACGACTCATAAGCAATACAGAGGCCGCTCCGTCAGTGATCGGGCAAGCGTTGCCGACAGTAATAGAGCCATACTTTCGATCAAAGAAGGG
>JABSOQ010000162.1 GCA_013216195.1 Bdellovibrionales bacterium | reverse complement strand
CTCTTTTTTTCTACGATTGTGCCCCCAAATCAGAACATCGGCCTTGGGTGCAAGAAAAGCATTGTGACTGGTTGTATTGCGAATCGCCTCTGCAGACATTCGAGCGAGCCGACTGATCTTACCACCACCGACTCGTACCCCGATATCTTGCAACAGGCCTCTATGCTGAGCTACCTTTAAAAAAACTTGGTAACGAAAGATCTCCCAAACTGGGATGCCGCCATCGAGCAAAGAGCGTACCTCTGATTCTGACTCAAACTGAGCAAACTCACTTAAGAAACCTTCTAAGTTCGCCACGTCACTCTTCACCTGGAGGTATTGTCACCTCAAGTTCAACCTCATCAATCAAATCAGCTCTTCTCCAGAAATTAATGCCACATTTAGAAAAGGTCTTTTTCCACTGCTGCCCATGCTGATCTGTGGTCTCGTCTTTTTTAAAAAACATGCGATAAAAGGTTCGGGTCGCCTCTATGTCTGTACGGTTCCACTCATTCTTGCCGTAGCCACCTTCTTCTTTGGTGAGGTACCTTTTGTAATAGCTAGGTTTTATTACAATAAGACTGGTTTTACCTTTTTCGATTCTGTCCGGGTAATTGTCGTAGTTCGCTTTGATTGGTCTGGTGTCTCGAGTTTTACCTCTTGGTTCGTTGTACTCTAGCGAGAATGGAACATGTGGGTCAGCAACTACCCATCCACCGGCAACAGCTTCACCCTCTACTCGCTCTTTGACCTGAACGATACCAGCGAAACAACTGTCATTGGCTATGGCAACTCTTTGCAAAGTTGCTGGTACTGGCCCAATCAAATTCGGCCAGGCGACAAACAACGCTACCGAAAAGGCTCCGTGTGAAGCCCATCTGTTGAAAACCGACTTCAAGCCTTCGAATTGATAAAGAGTCGGCAAAAAGAAAATCAGGCCCACCAGAATCAATGTCAAAAAGGGCATTGGGTACCAATGATAAGGTGGCCTAACCTCTCTTGAATAAAGTGCTGCGGTCGGCAGTAGCACATAGAGCAGTGACATCAACCAGGCTTTTTTGCTCTCAGAGAAACTTAAGACCCAGGTCTTTCTCTCTGGCATCAGCAAGCAAGAGAAGAAAACCACTGCCAAAGGCAACTGCAATTGCTCCCAAAAAAGATTGGTCCAAACCTTCATAAAAGCAAAGTTGCCAGCTGTTACATTGTTTGACTGCTTAAATAGATGGTAACCAAAGGGTGCCAAGTCAAAGCTTTGCGGAAAACCGACTACAACGTAAGCGCCAAGTGCAGTAAGAAAAAACTGAAGAAACCGTTTCAGCCATTGGTTCTTGTCAAAACTGAAATTAGGCACAATGAGCGCGGGCAAAAACAAAACCGTAGTGAACTTAGTGGCGCCCGCGATACCCCAGCCCATCGCAGCTTTTTTCCAGTTCGACTCTTTTGCGTCTCCTTGGGTGTGGAGAGTCCTTAGAGCAAAAAAGCCAGCCACAGCCACAACAAGAGTGAGGGTGTAATCTGGATGGGGCCTAAGTGCCATATGCACCCAAGTTTCATTTTGCAGAAAGGCAGTTGCAAGTAACTGAGTGATGATGACCTGGAACAGCTTATGCCCTGTTATCAACCAGGCCAGAAAGTAGCAAAGCCCAAGCAACAAAACGAAATTCATCAGTTGAAGAAAATAGTGTCTTTCTCGCTCAAGGCTTTCAAACTTCGTGAGACCCTTGATCTCCGGCCAAACCACTCCCCTTTCGAGCAAGCGAGTCAGACGAAAGTAAAACGGGCCATAGGGGTTAAAGCCATTGTCGTTATAAAGCTTTGTCTCTTCGAGGGTCTGAATCGCTCGTGAGGCATCATTGTCAAAGTAGCGAACCAAAGATCTTGGCAGAGAGTTATCAGCGACTAGGGCCGAGTAAGTGAAGAGCTGGCCGGCTAAGCCTAATAGCAAAGCCCAAAAGATCACACGCTGAACTAGGTCTCGTCTGTCGCCAAGATCGACCCAAACTTTTTTAAAAAAACTGAATACTCGTTTCACACAAAACTCACTTATTAGCTCACAGTAGACGATTTAACAGACGGTTGACCAAGAACACCCAGCTGATGACAGGCTGCGAGCAGTAGCCCCCAGTACAAAACCAGCACGTGATTCACTTCGCCATCAATAAAGTTACACTCTGTTAGACCTGAAATATGAAAATAGACCTGAGAGGCCAATAGACCGAGGCCAAGACTCCAATAAAATGTTTCTCGCTGGGCTCGACGATACAACTTCCACGACAACCAAACAAAGCCGCCTGAAAACCATAAGAAAAATAAAAGGGCAATGGGCCCCTGAGTCGCCCAAACCTGCAAAAAATTGTTATGAGCATGACCCTTAAAGGTCATCTCGTACTCACCAACTTTCGGGTAGTACTCAAGAAGATACTTGTTGTTTTGCTCAGCGCCTACACCAAGAATCGGGTAGTCTTTGATCATTTCAATGTTGGCCTTCCAGATCACAAGGCGCATATGATTGCTTCTCTTTTTCGTAGAGAAAATACTATCAAAGCGCTGTTGAATGACAGAGCTTGAAAAGTAACCCACCCCGCCGATGGCTACTAAAACCGTCATGGCCAATAAACCTAAACGAACAGCAACAGCGCTGAAGCAGGTGAATATGGCGGCTACCATAGCCAGCCAGGCGCCTCGAGTCAGGCTCGCAATCACACCTAACCAGCCAATGAAAGCACCAAGCCTAGGAGCCCACCAGTAGTTGGCTTCGCTGTCTTGTGGCCTGTGAAATGAAAAGCCCAGCATCATGAAACTGAACAGGCCAAAAACACCTGCAAAGGTTAAAGGCAGGTTGAAAAAACCAGTCGCAGACCATCGACCATACCTTGGGAAGCTGATTGACCGACTACGAGGCGGTTCAATACCTGTGAAGTATTGAAGTACTGCAAAGACACCCATTGCCAGCATCAGAATGGCAAAAAAGTGAAGGTACTTTCGCCACTCTGGGTTCATGGTTTTCTGAAAAAAATAAGTGTAAGCGTAAAGCAAAAAGATCCATCGGTAAGACCCTGCTACATCCAAAGCCAAAGCCTTGTCATCGACCATCACAAAGAGACCTATCACTGTCACCAGAATGAAACCCCAAAGGGGGATCTCTAGGCCAGATCTCATGGTTCTAAATTGAGCCGCAAAACCTGTTTTCAGGCCTTGTTTCACAAGAACTGTGAGCGTGAACACAAAAAATAGCCAGCTCACAATCTCTGTAGCAGCCATAGAGGTCAACATCGCTATCGGCAGCAAAAACAACAAACCAATGTGACACTTATCGAACCACAACCAAGCCTTAGATGGCCTTATATCAGGTGCTAATTCCGCTGGAGAATTCATTGCGGCGACGTTAACATTTTACTGTGAGTGCGTCTTCTTATAATGTCTGGAGACCATGACGACACACAATGTAAAAGGCCTGAAAATTCTGCCCTGGTTCCTCTACCTATTGGGTTTTGCTAGCTGTCTTTCGGCCTACTTTTGGCTCCCCACCTTGCTCACTTCTGCTGTTGAGGGCGAGTCTTTTCATCACTTAAACCGCCTCGTGATACGTCACCACCTGAAAGACCCATCAGTTCGAACACACGAATTTTATACTGACCTTGCCCAGAGCTTTACCCTGAGAGCCACATTTCTTTTCGCCATTTTCGGGGGGCTAACCGTTGGGTTTCTTACCCTCTGGAAAGCTCGGCTTACCCAGTTTTTTGTAAGTCCCAGCGACCCGATCAATTTGGCAGTCTTTCGCGTAGTTGTTTTCTCATTTGCCCTCAATAGGCCACTTTGGGAGTCTTTGCACAGATTTCGAGCCCCAATTGAAGACTTAGACCCGCCTCCTGGCTGGGATTTCATATCAAACAACGGGTTTTGGTTTCCTGAGCATAACGAAATTATCATCTACCTCTTTCAGGGCTTTTGCTTACTTGCATTGATCGGCTTAAAAACCAGATACACGGCGCCCCTTGCGACTTTGTTTGGTTTATTCGCCCTGGGAGTTCCGCAGTTGTTCGGTAAAGTCGCCCATTATCACCATATTTGGTTTGGTATGCTCTACTGTGCGCTCAGCCCGTCGGGCGACGCTCTTTCAGTCGATCGATTACTAAAAAAAGACAGGCGGCCTTCTCCTTCAGCAAAGTATCGATGGCCCTTGGCCTGGATGGCTGTGACGATTGGTATTTTTTACCTGTTCCCGGGAGCATGGAAGTTTATGGTCGGCGGCTTAGAGTGGGTGTTCTCAGATAACCTTCAGAACAAGATGTACACCAAATGGTTTGAGACAGGGATGACACCTCCTTTTCGAATCGACAAGTATCCTTTTGTGATTCAATTTGGCGCCCTTACAACCATCGTATTTGAAGCCCTGTTTTTGTTCGCAATCGTGCACCCCTTGAGCCGCTGGCTTGTGTTGGCTATGGCAGTATCATTTCATCAGTTCTCAGCCACCTTCATGGGCGTTAACTTTACATCTATGATGGCGATGTACGTGATCTTCGTCGACTGGCCTCTCGTAGCACAAAGTCTCAAGGCTCGGAGCTTTGACCCTTTTAAGAGAGCCTACTCCACATGGAAGACGGCACCAACTCATAACCGGCTCAGCCTTAGTTCGGTTTCGCTAAAGTGGTTCAACTGGTTACCGGCAGTATTTTGCAGTCTACTGCTGGTTTGTGGGGTGACGCTTGTCGACACCTGGCCCATTTGTGTTTACCCAACTTTTGCGAGCATAGAAAAGCCTCACTTTAAAACTCTCTACATTGAACAGTACGAAGCCGGTTCTGATGGTTCGCTTGTTAATAAATTCATACCTATAAAAAATGCGGGAGCCATTGAAGTCTTTAGAGGCTCAGCTGATTTGCAGTCGTTCGTTCTTAACTTGAGTGCCGAAACCGACCAAAACAAAAAAAGAGATATGGCACGAGCTGTATTGAAATCTCTAAACGCAGACCTTTCAGGCTCATTCAACTACAAGTTTTATCTCACACACATTCCGACAGACCCTGACGTAGTTGATCCGAAACCAAATATGGAGAAATCGAAGTTTCTGCTCACTCTTGACCAGCCGATAAAGTCTGAAAATGGCAACTAGCGAGACACCCTGTAGTAGACTAGGTGTTTATAAGTCGAGCGAACTGCGTACTGAGCGTAGTAGTACAAAGCCTCCATGCGCCCCATGTCTTGGCTTTGCCTAAAGAGCGTCCAAACCTTTCGTGCCGACCAGATCTTACTTGAAGACACCGAGCCTGGCACCAGCCTGTAACGAGCCAAATCTTGAATGATCCCCATCACCGGCAGGCCCTTTTTTGCGATGCTAAGCCACAAGATAAAGTCATCTCTTGGGGCCATGGTCATGCGAATTGGGCCAGTTTGCTCAGTGTCGACCATGGTAGTTAAGGTCGCGATGCGATTTTGCTTCAGTAGCTCTTCATAATCTAAAAATTCTGGTATTGGCACCACTGGCCCGACTTCTTTGCCATCGACTGAGATACATCGAAAACAGGAGTAACTTAAAGCAGCCCCGTTGGTCTTCGTGAAGCCCAGTTGCGATTCGAGTTTGTTTTCTAACCACAGGTCATCAGCATCCAAAAAGCAAACAAAGCGGCCTTTCGCCTTTTCGAGTGCTACGTTTCTTGCTCCAGCGCAGCCCATATTCTCAGCCGATTGAAAAACCTTGATTCGCTCGTCTTTTGCCGAATAAGACTTAGCAAGCTCCAAGGTGCCATCACTAGACATGTCATCGACAATCAACATCTCCCAATGTGGGTAGGTTTGAGCCAGCACAGACTCAATTGTCTCCGCAAGGGTCTGTTCAGAATTGTAAGCTGGGGTGATTATCGATATTAAATCGGTGTGAGCTGAAAACATTGTACTGACATTAGGGACTGAGCTGCTAAAATGCAATCGGTACGAATTGACAGGTTGCGCCACGGCGGATTTCAGACGAACACCTTATAGGAACATCATGGCCCTCGGAAACTTTACAGCTCAATCAAGCGTCAGAAAGGTGCAGCTTGCGACCTGTCTTCTCGACTGGGTTGGCCTGATTGCGGCTTTTAACATTGTCTACAAATCTCGGTTGGGGGCCTATCGCCCAGACTATCTGCTTCAGTATGACCTGTTGTACATTGGCGCTTTGATGACCGTGGTTTTTTACATTTTTTATCTTTACACCCCAAATACCAAAGTTATCGGTTTGAAAAGGCCAGTTCGTGCCTGGCTGGCAACGGCTGCTCTTGGGGCCTTAATCGCTCTCGAAATCTATCTCTTTGCTGGCAAAGCAGCCCAAGAGTATGGCCGAGGAGTTCTTCTTGGTGCCCTCTTTATGTTTGCCTCATGGGCCTCGTTAATACGGATTTGGATCGATAGAGTTGACAGGTCTGTAGTGAACAGAGTGCGCTGGCTTGTCATTGGTGACCTCAACTATCTTGAACAGCTTTGGTCCGACCATCAAAGAAGTGGCCTTGACAGTGGCCTGCAGTTTTTAACCCCTGACGGAAAGACCCACCAAGACCTGCCCATTGGAGGTTCTTACTCTCATCTCGATCAGTGGCTTGATCGCAAGTGGACGGGCATCGTAGTGGCCACCGATTATGAACTGCCCTCAGACATGACCGAAAAACTGTTAAATGCCCGTATTCATGGAACTCGTATTTACGATATGACCGATTTTTACTCTGAGATTTGGCAAAAAGTGCCAGTCTTGTTTTTAAATCGCTCTTGGTTAGTGATGACTGAGGGGTTTCGGCTTCTGCACAACCCGATTGGCCTGAGAATCAAGAGGGTCATGGACATTCTACTCTCTTTGCTACTTCTGCCAGTTGCCATCCCGCTCGTAGTTCTTGCTTCGGTTGCGATTTTGATCGAGACAGGGTTTCCTATTTTGTTTCGGCAACAGCGCACAGGCCTTCATGGCAATGAGTTTACCCTGATAAAGCTTCGCACCATGGTGCAAGACGCTGAAAAAGATGGTGCTCAATGGGCAAAGGTCAACGATTCACGTATTACCAAGCTAGGCAGTTTTTTACGTAAGTCTCGCATAGATGAGTTGCCACAAATTTTCAATGTGCTCAAAGGTGACATGAGCTTCATAGGCCCGAGACCAGAGCGACCAGAATTTAACAAAGATCTTGAAAAGATCATTCCTCACTATTCTTTGAGGCATATCGTAAGGCCTGGTATCACGGGTTGGGCGCAAACTCTCTATCGTTATGGAGCGAGTGCAGAAGATGCGAGAAAGAAACTCGAGTACGACCTGTACTACATCAAAAGCTACAGCATTTGGATGGACCTAGTCGTTGTCGTAAGAACTGTTCGCACCATGTTGTTTGGCGCAGGCAGATAGCATATTGCTAGCGTAAGCTCTGCAACCGTCTCGTCTTGAGAAACAAAATCCCTATGCTGCCCAAAAGAGAAGCTAAGGCCTAAATCATCGACCAAACTTAAATGAAACTGGTTGTATTGGCACAAGTGTGCTGTGCCTATTTGAGACTACCTAAGCAATTGAATTTAAAAGGCAACTCTCAGAATGATATAATTTCGGAGAGAGCGGAATGTCTTCGGAGGATTTCATGCGAATAAAGACGAATTGGGTGCAGGTCACTGCGACCCTTACTGCCTTAAGCCTGTTGGCAGTGATTTCTTTTGGTTTCCAAAACTGTTCAGAAGTTGGCTTCGAATCAAATGATGAGCTCGTTAAAGCGGGTATCGACGGTGAGCTTCGGCTTTTGAAGCTCGACCCCGAAACCATCGAAGATCGGCCTAAAATTAATCTGACACTCATTACTGACAATTCAAGTAGCATGACTCCGATTCAAAATCAGGTGGCAGATGCGCTTTCAAAAGTTTCTGGTAAATTGCGGGGCTTTGATGGAGAGGTGCAGATTTACACCACGTCACAAGATGGCGGAGCCAAACGCTCGGCAGAGTCCGATAGCTATATCGAGTACCTCGACAACACTGACA
>JABSOQ010000161.1:2177-8018 GCA_013216195.1 Bdellovibrionales bacterium | reverse complement strand
GAGGTATATGTTAGAGTGCTGTTTGCGACCCTGTACTTTCAAAGTGCGATTTCTAAGATAGTTCATGGCTTACCCTCTGGTTTAGACTCCTTATCGCAGACCTATCTCTATTATTTTCAAACACTACCGGGTTACTTCTCTTTGCCTTACACACTGCCGGTGGTGAAGCTGTTAACAGTTGGTCTGATTCTGTCTGAGTTTTTGGTGTTCCCCTACCTGCTTATAAAAACTCGATATATTGGCTTCATCGTATGCTTCTACTTCCACCTAGCCACTCTTGCCCTGCTAGGTATCAGCTTCTGGCATTTGTCTTTGTTTTACCCTTTAGTGGTGTTGTGGGAGCTCAGACACCACTATGAACAGACAACTTTCAAATCAATCGGCCAAGTTATTAAATCAATTTAATTTGCCAGAAACTTCAAGGGCCATTTGGTCAACGGGTCTGGTCATTAAAACAATTTAACTAGGCATAGTCTCATCAGGTTGTTTAGCCTTAGCTTATCTTTGAAGGAGGCTCAATGATGACAAGGCTTACCCCGATTCTCTTTTCTTTGTTCTTGCTTGCAGGTTGCGCTGTGGGCCCGAAAAAACAACTCTATGGTGAAGAGCAAAAGGCTGAGGCCGCCACAGTTGAAGTTGTAAATGAGTTTTGCAATGGCAGGTGTGAGGTGCGCGAATGCTACGGCACAAGAGATCATGGTGTTTACTGCCGAGTTGAGTTCTTTATGGTCCTTGATCAAGAAAAAGAGGCCACTTCTCGTTTGATTGAAAAAGAAGTCGCAAAACAAGGCCATGATGTCACCGTAGCCGGAGTGGACAGCACGGGCTCACTGTGGGGCCTAGTGCTGGTTTCGTTTATCTTTGCGGCATTACTAGGTTAGTGGCTCAGGGCATAAACAGAAAAGGTACAGATTTTTCGTTTTCAGAAACTCATTTCGAAAAAATAAATACGAAATAATCGTGTTTTACCAATAGGAGTTCAGTCGATATCTCTAGCTCAAACTTTAGCTACAAATTGTAGTCAAAAAAATTGAAGGAGATAACATGAAAAAGAAACAGGTACTCAATACACTTAAAATGACACTCGCTGCATCTCTTGGGATCTCAGCAACTCAGGCGCAGGCTACAGACTTTCAAGACCTCATAGACAACCTTTATCAAAATGGCGTGGAGTCAATCACAAATAAAGGTGTTACGGTCGTGCCAGGAGAGTCTATTCAGGTGCTAGACGCACAAGCGGGAATGGCAGGAATTGGCCTCACCATTCGGCAAGATCTTGACCCGACTAAGTTTTCAAACTTGAGTGTAATAGGGGCGCAGAGCCTTCAGAACTCAGGTGTTGTAATTGAGTTAAAACCTTTTCAAGATCAAATTAAAGGTGAGATTGAAAAGTACCAATTGCCAGAGTCTATGCTACAAGATTTGTTGATTCACGGAATGCTAGTGACTAACTAATTTTGAATTGAGTGTGGTGACCATGAAATTGGCTGAGTTAAAAGAGTTCACAGAGCAAGATTTTGTATACGGCATGCTGGAGTGGATCGGAGAAGATCCAGAGTGGTTTTCTTTCGATTGGAAGCCTGGTATGCCTCATTCAGATCATCTAGAAAAGCTTGAGAACAATCGACTTGGCCAAAACCTTCCAGAGGGCATCGTGCCTTCGACAATGCTGTATGCACAGTACGAGGGCGTTCTTGTGGGCCGAGTGAATATTCGGCACCACCTTAATAAAAACCTAGAGGAGCGCGGAGGGCATGTCGGTTACGCAATAGCTCCGCGGTTTCGAGGAAAAGGCCTTGGGCTTGAAATGGTTAAGCAATCACTGCAGCACTGCAAACAGATTGGTCTCACATCACTTCTTATCACTTGTGCTTCGGCAAATACGGCTTCTATAAAAATTATCGAAGCGATAGGTGGTGAATTAATAGAAGAGTGCTTTGACGATCAGGCTGCTGAGCCAATAAAAAAGTTTTCAGTTAAACTGTAGCCTGACCTATACCTCGAGAGCCCAAAAGTTAAGGCCGTGCAGGCCCAGAGGCAGGTAACCGACACTAACGGCTTATCATCGCATTTATCTGAAGGCCAAGAGTTCTCGCGCATGCTCAGTGCTGGTCTTCGTGATCTTTTCGCCTGAGATCAGCCTTGCGATTTCAAGCACTTGATCCTCTTTCCCCAATGATTTGACTTGCATTTGAGTCTTGGCTTTAAGGTTCGATTTTTCTATGAGAAAATGGTGGTCAGCGAAACAGGCCACCTGTGGCAAGTGCGTCACGCATATCACCTGTTGCCCCTCTGAAATTTGTAGCAATTTTCGACCTACCTTCTCAGCAGTCGGGCCACTCACTCCTGTGTCGACTTCATCAAACAAATAAGTTCTAGGGTGTTCGTCATGGCCAATGATCTTTTTCAACGCTAAAAGAATTCGGCTCAGTTCACCACCACTTGCATATTTGGCAATAGCCCTAGGAGCATCACCTTTAGCGTTTTGAATCAAGAACTCGACATCACTCATGCCCTTTGAGTTCATGCCAGTCTCTTCAACTGAAATCACGAGGTTGACGCCTTTCATGTTCAATTCAACCAACTCAGAATTTACCTTTTGGCTCAAGCCAGAGGCAGACTTTGCACGCTTGTCGTGGAGCTGAAGGCCCAGAGCCTTAAGTTCGAGCCTGTTTTGTTTCACTCGTTTCTCAAGGTCAGTAATCAAAGCTTCTGAATCAGCAAGTTCATCAAGCTCAGCGCTCATATCGGCAAGCTTTTGCAAAATTTCTTCCGCAGTCTCGCCATGCTTCTTCTGCAACTTTTTGAATGCTGACATTCTCTCTTCAACGGCTGCTTGAGAGCTTGGGTCCATTTCAAACTCGTCACAGTAGTGCCTTAGATCATAGAGGCTCTCTTCTATCATGGTGACAGCTTGCTCTAGCCCTTGTGTCTTAGTCGAGAGATCAGGGTCGAATTTAGCCAATTCGGTCGAGCGAGAGATCACACGCTGTATACGAGTTAGAGCCGAATCTTCATCTTGACCGAGCACTTGCTCTGCAAGCCCCGCAAACTCCATAACCTTACTCGCATTGCTAAGTTTACGAAACTCAGTCTCGAGGCTAGTCTCTTCGCCCGGCTGCAGGTTTAGCCCTCGAATCTCATCGACCTGAAAAGAAAGAAAGTCGAGCCGTTGCTCACGTTCCATCTCTTTTTCGCGAAGATCTTCGATCTGCTGTTCAAGGTTTTGGGTCTCGTTGTAGAGCTCAGTAAAGCGATCTCTCACAGAGCGGCAGTTTGCAAACTGATCTACAATGTCGAGATGGTAGCTTTTGCTCTGCAGGTGACGGTTGTCGTGTTGCCCAGTCATTTCAATAAGTGGAGCTACGTGACCAGTCACCGTTATTAAGGGAGAGACCAAATCGCGAAGGGTCGAGACTGTCGACAAGCTGCCATTGATGTAAACCTTTGACTTACCTTGCGAGCTGATGACCCTCTTTACAACCAAAGAGCTGTCTTCTGCGTCTATGCCCGCTTCAAACAGTCTCTCAAGGATGTCTTCACGATCGGTGATATCAAAGCGACCTTCGATAGTAGCTTGATTACTTTGGCTGCCAACCGTGTCGGCCTGACTCTTTTCGCCCATCAGAAGGGCGAGGCTTTTCAGTAGAATTGACTTACCAGCACCTGTTTCGCCACTGATGATGTTGAGACCTTCATCAAATTCCATATGGATTGAGTCAATTATCGCAAAGTTGGTTACTTGCAGATCTGTCAGCATGGTTCCCCCAAATTTTTACGGACCAAAAAACTAGGCTCGTTCTCCAAATTTCAGTTTCTCGCGAAGCAAATCAAAGTAGTTGTGTTGATGATCTCTTAAGACAAAATGATCAATTTCACAGCGTCGAATGCTAATCTGATCACCCCAGCGCATCTCACTTCTGCCTGCGCCATCTACAGTGAGCATTGCCCTTTGGGTGCTGTCATTGAGCTCGAAAGACACAGGTAAATGATCTGGAATGATAATCGGTCTCATGGTAAGAGAATGTGGGCAAATTGGTGTCATAACGAAGCTAGCGGCTTCGGGATGCATGATTGGCCCATTAGCTGCCAAGTTGTACGCCGTTGACCCTGTTGGCGTCGCGAAGATAACTCCGTCAGCTTTTACGGGTGCAATCAAATTCTTTTCTACAAACATAGACAAGTTTATAAGGTGGCTAATGTCGCCTCTCTCAATAACCAGTTCATTCAAGCCGCGATAACGGCCAATCACTTTGCCTTTTCTTTTGTGCTTAACATCCAACATTGATCGAGGACGCATCTCGAGTTCACCGTTCAGAGCCATTTCAATGGCCTGATACATCTCTTCAACAGTGACGTTAGTTAGAAAGCCTAGTGACCCCATGTTAACACCCAAAATGGGGATCTCTTTTCTCTGTAGCAGCCTGACTGCCTCGAGGTATGTGCCATCTCCACCAAGAGCTATAACCAAGTCTACGTGGTTCAAGCTCTTCGCTTTAGGAACCTTCTTCTTAATCATGGGAATCGTCTGCTTCGGATGACTGCAGACCTTTATGCCATTTTCAAATAGCCAATGGGCCAGCTCGCTGGCTTTGTTTTTGGCAAGCTTAGTGTCTTTTCTAAAGACAATGAGCACTCTTTGTATAGATGAATTTGCCATAAAGCTAAATCAACCCGTCCCGTCTAAGTAGAGCATCGGGGTCTGGTTCACGGCCACGAAACTTTTTGTAAAGTTCCATTGGGTGCTCAGTCCCGCCCCTCATCAAAATGTTCTCCTTGAAAGACTTTGCAACTGCTTCGTCAAAGAGCCCTTTTTCTTTGAACATTTCAAAGGCATCAGCATCGAGAACCTCTGCCCACTTGTAACTGTAATAGCCAGAAGAATAACCGCCGGCGAAGATGTGAGAGAAGGCGCATGAAAAGTTCGTACCGGGTATCTTATCAAAAAGGGTGGTTTCTCGCGTTGCTTCGGTCTCAAATTCGTCTATCGCTCCAATGTCTTCGGGCAGTGTGGTGTGCCACTTCATGTCGACAGTGGCGAAGTTCAGCTGTCTCAGTGAAGAGTAGCCGGCCAAGAACTTCGAGCTGTCTTTGATCTTTTGCGCCAGCTCCTTCGGCATCAATTCACCGGTTTCATAATGTTTTGCAAACATGTCGAGACTCTCTTTTTCGAGAGTCCAGTTTTCGAGAACCTGGGAAGGCAGCTCGACAAAATCCCAAAGAACGTTGGTGCCAGCCAGCGAGCGATACTTACACTGACTCAACAGACCATGCAATGAGTGGCCAAACTCATGAAATAGCGTTTGAACTTCCATGAAAGTCAAAAGTGATGGCTTGTCGTTGGTAGGCTTGGTGAAGTTGCACACAATGCTGACATGTGGGCGCATCACTTTGCCTTCAAAAAGACCTTGCTCGTAGAAAGTGGTCATCCAAGCGCCGCCTCGTTTTGAATCTCTTGGAAAAAAGTCCGCATAGAACAAACCGATGAAATCATTCGAGGCCTCATCGTAGACCTCATAAGTCATCACATCCTCGTGGTAAGTGGGGTAGTCATTCGCTTTGACAAACTTTAAACCAAAGAGCTTGCGAGCGTGCTCAAAAACCCCATCGATCACATTCTCAAGTTTGAAGTAAGGTCGAAGCTCTTCCTCACTAAATTTGAACTTCTGCTCTTTCAGCTTCTCAGAATAAAAGGCGAAGTCCCATGGGCTGAGCTTGTCAGGGCCTCCGATTGACTTTGCAAAATCTTGAACCTCAGCCAGATCTTTCTCAGCCGCTGGTCGAGAAGGTTTCAAGAGTTTTTGCAAAAAGGCCATCACCTTTTCGGGCGTTTGGGCCATG
>JABSOQ010000161.1:0-2167 GCA_013216195.1 Bdellovibrionales bacterium | reverse complement strand
GCGCTTGTCGAGAACATCATGGGCATGGGTTGGGTAGCCCAGAAGGTTGGCTCGATCATAACGAAGGCTCACAATTTCTTTTATCGTGTCTTCATTTGAATGCTCACCTTGGAACGCGCGGCTCGAATAAGCCTTCCAGATTTTTTCTCTCAATTCTCGTTTCTCAGAGTATTGCAAAAAGGGGATCATAGAGGGCGCCTGCAGAGTCACCAGCCATTTTCCCGCTTTGCCCTTGGCTTCAGCAGCTGCTGCAGCTGCCTCTTTTGCTGATTCAGGAAGGCCAATCAGATCATCATCTGATGTCAGTTCCATCTCAAAAGAGTTTGTAGCTTTAAGTACGTTCTCACCAAACTTGGGCCCCAATGTACTCAGCTTTTGATCAATCTCGCGAAGTTGATTTCTTTTGTCTTCAGATAGCTTGGCCCCATTTCGGACAAAGCTGTCATAGGTGACTTCGAGCAATTTGGCCTCTTCGGCATTCAATTCAAGCTCATTTCTCTTTTGCCAGACAGACTCAACGCACTCAAATATTTTAGGATCAAGTGCGACATCTGAACTGTAAGCCGAAGTCTTTGGGCCAAGCTCTTGAGCGATCTTTTGCATCTCTTCATTAGAGTTCGCACCTAGTAGGGAGTAAAAAGTGCTCGTCACCAGGTCTAACTTCTCAGATGCTGTTTCAAGTGCCACGATTGTGGCTTCAAAGCTAGGCTCGCTAGACTTGATCTTTTCAATTTGCCCACGTGCCTCTTCAATCGCAGCTTCGGCGGCGGGTAGAAAGTGTTGGTTTTGGATTTCGGGAAAAGGCAGAGCCTTGTTCTTTGCTTCAGAATTTTTGAGTAATGGATTTGTGCTTGTCATACCTGATAGTTAGCACGAAAGCCCCGTGGAATGCACTGTCAAAGGGCCTGAGACACGATGAGTCTCAGGCTGACAACAAATATTATTTCAAGATGTGATAGAGGAGAGCGCCAGCGCCAACTCCTACAGCGAAGTCACCCCAATCAAAGTTTCCACCAGTGTGGTATCCACCGGTGTTGTAAGGGTACCAGCTGGTTGGGTAGTAAACTGGATAGCTGTAGTCCACTTGATAGTAAACGCAAACGTATCCACCGTAACCCATAGGTACCGCCACGAGGCCCTGGCCCCAAAAGCTACAGCCAGATGACCAGATGCCTGATTGGTTGTGGAAGTAGTAGTACGGGAAAAACGTCTGATGATCTAGATAGTCGCGATCACAGTTCACGAAGTCTCCATCACGGTCGACATAGAAGCCACGCTCATCTTCCCAGCGGCTTCCGCCGTAACGATTGTTACCTCGAGTGTACCTTGTGTGAGGCTGATAGTAGTAATTGTAACAGGCGTCATCATTGTGATACCGCTCGTAATCACATCGATCACCGTCTTCATCTCGGTAGTAACCTCTTCTGACGTCGTATCGACACTCATCACGATTTGGTGACTTGGCGTTGTTTCCGCCGCCATTACCGCCACCGCCGTCCTCACCACAGTTGGCGAGGGTCAGAGCCATCAACACAGTCATTAATGTCCGCAACACGTTCTTCATAATGTCCTCCGCGGGGTCATACGAATCCAAAAATTATTCCAGTTGAAGATCTCGCTAAGTGCTTGAAATTAAGTGAGAGTTGTCAGCTGAGGTGCCGCAATTTGACACTTAAAGACGTGGTGCGGCAATTCCTAATGGATCTCATAAGCTTAAGTGACTTACTTGAACGACGTGAGCAGAGTTCTGGGCAAAGCAGTCAGATAGCCAAAACACGCAAACATCCAGCCTTCGATACGCCTTCTTCAGCCCGTTTTTGACGTCAATCGTCAAATGGGGTTTCGTTTGGAGGCAGTTAGAAGCTTCGCTAGACTTTGAGTACATCTGGAGGATGATTTATGCCTATAAAATCAAGATCACTTTTACTTCTCGGGTTAGCTTTTGCTTGCGCCACGAGCTTCGCTGCAAGTCGAGCTCAGAACTCTTTGTTTTCAAATGCTGCGCTGAAAAAGCAGGGCCGCTACATGAGTGATGGGGTGGTTTTAGGAGGCAAGATCTCTGACGGTTTTACTCTTTTGAACGTCAGATCGGGCTTATCGAAAAAGTCGAAAATGGAGAGAGTTGTTCTAGATATTGGCGACCTTTTAGGCAAGCCCGCAAAAAACG
>JABSOQ010000160.1:4009-8140 GCA_013216195.1 Bdellovibrionales bacterium | reverse complement strand
AAGAACAGTGGAATCAAGATTCTCTTCGTCGAAGATGATCGTACAGCCGGCAAAGCTTTGGCCGAAGCTTTCTCTCGTGCAGGATTCGACACCAAGGTTTGCCATAATGCTACTAATGCCAAGCGCGTTTTTCAAACTGAAGACTTTCATCTCGTTATTGCTGACTGCATGTTGCCTGGTGAGAATGGTGTGGTCATGTCAGAGAGCTTTCGTGAAATTGCCGGTGACAATTTTGAACTCGTACTCACCTCGGGAGTGTTTAAAGCCTCTTCTTTTGCAAGAGATTCCATCGCAAGAACTGGAGCCAAGCATTTCTTTAATAAACCCTTTGATCTGAATGAGTTTTTAGAGGCCTGCCTCGAGTTGATCAGTGGAAACCTTGAAGAAGAAAATGACCCCTTGTTTGAACTTGTGTCTGAAGAGGCGATCGGCTCAGAAAGCATGCAAAATGCGATAGAAAATACTGGCACCATTCAAGGCTCTGATTTGATTTTGCTTTACAACTTTTTGAGCTGCTCAGAACTCTCTGGGCGCCTGCAACTGGTTACAAACACTGGCGTGCAGTCTTCAGTGGATTTTTACAACGGCAGCATTTCAAATGTGAAGGTCGCCGATAAAAAATCGTATTTCGGAATTCTACTTATTGAAAATGGCTTTACCAGCGCTCAGGATGTTCAAGAGCACCTAGCACAAGACAATGACAAGCCAATTGGGCTGAGATTAGTCGAATCTCACACCATCAGCCCTCACGCGATTCAAGTTGTTCTCAAACAGCAAATGAGCATTCGCTTAAGTAAAACAATTCAAGAAGAGTCTTACGAGTTCACATTCGAAAAGCATGAGACACCGATTCGCCCGCTCCACATGATTGAGCCATCTGAACTGGCAATGCTAACCAATGATTGGATCGACTCGAAGCTCAATAGAGACTCTTTGCTTCGCTTTTACATACCCTGGATGGAGTACAAGGTTCTACTCAACGACAACAAAAATCGATTTGAGCAACTCAAAGACTTGCCGATTTTGAGAGTCGCTCCACAGATTTTTAAACATATCGAAAAGAACAAAAGCTTGCATGAATTGATGGCCCTAAGCGATGTGTCTGACCTCGAATTTTTATCGGTCATTCACTTTCTTGTGCTGCAAAAGATGGTCGTCTTTTCAAACAAAGCTGGCCAACAAAGAAGTCTCGCTCACCGCATGAAATACCTCGAATCACTTGCTGAGGGCATTGAAGAAAAAGATTACTTCCAAGTGCTGGGCCTCAACCAAGAGGCACGAGACAAAGAGATCGAAAGAGCTTATTTTGATTTAGCTAAGATCATTCACCCCGACAAACTTGAGCGCAATGCGCCAGATGAGCTCAAAGAGCTGACTCACCATGTGTTTTCAAAAGTGAATAAGGCTTACGAAACTCTAAAACTGAAGGCTTCTCGAGAGAAGTATCTGAAGAAACTTTCTATGGGTGACGCCGAAGAGCTGTTAGATGCAGAACAAAAAGTTGCTGATGGCGAGGCCCTTATTCGCCGCGGAGAGTACTCAAAAGCCTACAAGCTATTCAAAGAAGTCTTTAAGATGAAGTCTCATCGCTCTGATGTGCCCATCTTGTTAACTTGGGCTCTTTTGAAGGCTCCAACACCAAAAGAAAAGGCAAAGACGATCGCCAAGACTGCTCAGGCCTTGTTGAAGAAAATACCGCCAGAGGATCGTCACCAACCTAGGTTTTTTCTGGCAAAGGGGCTTTATTACAGTTTTATCGGGCAGCATGACAAGGCCACTCAGCACTTTGTAAACGCCTACACTGCAGACCCATCACTCATAGAGGCTCGGCGTGAGATGATACGCGCACAAAGAAAAGCCGAGCAATCTCATGATCGCTCAAAAACACTTATCACTAAGATTTTAAAGAAAATGGGTTAAAGGCTGTTAGCCAGAAAACTCTAGTCTTTTTTTTTGAACATTGAACGAACAAAGGCCCTGCGCTCTTCTTCGAGATCATGCAACCCCTCTTCGTCTTCTTCTTCGCGCAACCTTTTGTTTTCAAGCTTGACCACATCGCGAGGAAAACCATCCTGCTCAGGCTCTTTCATTGATAGCAACCACTTTTGCATTCTTCGCTTGCGCTCATCAGGAGTGATGGAAGTGTCTTTTGAGTAGTCACGCCCATCAAATGGAGAGGGCAATTCTTCAACATTGCCACCAGAAACAACTGCATCTTGTGTAGCCTCTGTCTCTCGAGCTGCTCCTGCTCGGTGTGCCTCTTGATCGTAAGTTGACCTCATCAAATGAACATCATTGTCATTGTCTGGATCGAGATTGGCCTTAGCTCTCTCGTACTTGTCTAAAAGAGCCTGTTTGTCGCGTTCGAGAACATCTGCAATCGTGCTCAAGATGACTTCGGCTTCGACGGGAGATGGCACGGTGGCCTCAACGTTCTTCAGCTTTAACCCTGAGAGTTTTGCAGCAAGAGCTGTCGGAATGATCAAAATGCTTTTTGGCCGCCCTCCCCGACGCTTCATTTTCTCCATGATAGAAAGGCCGTTGATATTCTTACCCTTGGCAGACGCAATGAGAAGATCAGGATTAAACGTGAGCCTCACCTCTTCAAAGTTCCTGGTGTTCTGAATTCCATCAACATCAAACCCCACCTTTTTAAGAAGAGTTTGTAAGTAGACAAGCTCAGAGTAGTCGTCAATTGCCAGTAACACGCGGTCCATACTCCTATTATCTTAGACACCATGCCCAGGGTCAACTTGAGCAGGCCCTATCGACAAATCCTACCCTAGACAAAGGGCAGGAGTGGTTAGCCTAATTTGGTGGCACTTTCAAAATCAAAAAATAGCGCTTTTCGAGCTGACCTCAGCGAGGTTCGATTTTAGTGCTTCCATTACCCGCCGAGAAGCTTGTACATTGAAAGTATGAGCGAATTGGCAAGAGGTCGACTTGCAATCAAGTACATATTCTTTGAGATGCTTCCCAGCTTTTTTCTGGGCGTCATCGTATTTGTTTCGATCTTACTGCTGTTTCAGGCCCTGAGATTAACTGAGTTTGTTCTAGTCCACGGCGGAGAGCTCACAAGCGTTCTGAGCATTATGCTCTATCTGACCATATCTTTTCTGCCTGTCATCCTTCCCATGAGTTTGCTGTTCGCAGTCCTTCTTACTTATGGGCGCCTCTCTAGTGACTCTGAAATTGTGGCCATGAAAGCTTTGGGCTTGAGTGTGCGGCACTTCGTTTTGCCTGCAGCCTTTTTGGCGCTACTCACGGCTCTGTTGTCTGCTCAAACCTCATTTTACCTTGCCCCCTGGGGTAACCGCCAATTTGAGCTGATGATCAGCGACATCTCAAAAATGAAGGCCAGCGCCACCATTCGAGAGGGCGTCTTTTCTGAAGGCTTCTTCAAACTGGTTGTGTATGCAAACGAAGTCGACTCTGAAAATGGCAAACTGAAGAATGTATTTATTTATGACGAAAGAGACCGCAAGTCTCCGATAACAATCATTGCTAAAGACGGCTTACTTGTGAAAACAAAAGATACAACTGGCCAGGGCGCCAACCTCAAACTGAGCAAAGGCAGTATGCACAAGACCAATGACGCTGCCTACACCAAGATTGACTTTGAAACTTATGAAGTGAAACTGTTCGACCCGGCTAAAAAGCGAACCAAAAAGAAAACCTTTCCTTCGTTCACGATCGACGAAGTCAAAAAGCAGCTTAAAAAGAAAGATTTGAGCGAGAAAAAAAGAGTTCGATTTGAGATCGAGTACCACCGAAGATGGGCTCTCTCAATCGCTTGCCTTATCTTCGGCCTGATTGGGGTTAGCATGGGTATCAACCCTAACAAGCGGAGCGGAAAATCAAACGGGCTAGTTCTATCAATCGGCTTGATCGTTGCTTACTGGATACTCTACGCGGCAGGTGAGAGCCTTGCCAAAGGAGGATCGCTTCCGACCTATATAGCAATATGGCTAGCTAACGGAAGTTTTGCCATCGCTACGATACTGAGCTACCGACCTCACCTAAAGCAAGATTAAGATCTGCCGCTGAACGAATCATTCGCGCTCCATCGTAAATGAGGTCGAGGCAGCCGGCAGCTTGAGCTACTGTTGCGACACCAGCAAGTGCAGCCAC
>JABSOQ010000160.1:0-3994 GCA_013216195.1 Bdellovibrionales bacterium | reverse complement strand
GACTCCTGAATCGACAGCCACTTGAGCCGACAAATAGGAACCACTTCTTTTCTCGGCCTGAACCACAAACAAGAGTTTTACTAAATTCACCAAGACAAAGTTGCGACTGGCAAACAGACTTTTTCTCACCCTTTGAGTAGGGCGAAAGGGGCTTACCAATAACCCTCCTCTGTCTAAAAAGGCCTCTGTGAGCTCTGTGAAGCTGGCCGGGTATGTTTGAGTTAACCCCGTAGGCAAGACGGCGATTGAGTTAGCCCCGCACCTCAATGCTATCTTGTGTGCGTGCTGATCTACCCCGATTGCGCCTCCACTAACTAATGTGGCACAGCCTTCTATTTTCTGGAACACAAACGGTAGGCTCTGTTCAAGCCAGGTCTCCGATTGTGTCGACATCTTTCTCGAACCAACCACACCAAACGAAAAACTCTGCAATAGACTAGGGTTACCAATGTAGCTTAGCACTGGTGGTTTGAGACACTTTTGCCTTAAGGCAGCTGGGTAAAAACTGCTATCATGAGTCAGCACTCCTGCACCTAGCTCATCCAGCCTGTCTAGCTCTGTCCGACATAAGAGAATTTTGTCTTTCACCCTCTGTCTAGACAAGCTTGTGAGGTCAACAAGGGCATTCTCAATACTGAGGTCTGCAGTCCCCCCGCAGCCTTTCACCTGTTGCAAGACTTCAAAATCTGAATCTTTCAGATTGAAACACCAACCCAATGTCATGATTTGTTTTTTTAGATCGAGGGACATACAAAATTGAGCCTGCAATCTACAGGCTCAATTCAAAAGCAATAATCTTTTACGAGCAGACTCCGAAGAGCCCGTGATTCGGACTAAAGCTCTAGGTCGATATCATCAAAGTCTGAATCGTCGCCCAGACTCGTGTCATCACCCATATCTTCATCGTCGAGCAAACCTTCCAACTCATCATCGCCAACATCCAGATTTGAATCATCGGAAGTCGATGCTCCTGAACCGCTCTTAGCCAACTGATTGATAGCTCTCGGCACATAAGGCCCTACACCTGTCAGGTCACCCGCCATTATGGGATCTGAACTCGTCAAAACTACAGCAGTTGCAAATCTTGCTGCAGTCTTCACAATCTTCACCTGACCGATTACCCTTTGGGCCTCGATGATCAAAGTATCACGACTTCGGCTTCTTCTGTTTGCGCGAACATCTAGAATCTGCCCTTCTCGGATACCCTCTTTGCTACCTCTATTTAAGTACACTATTGAAGAGTCACCAAAGACTGTTCGACGCTTCCCGGCCGTTCCACCGATTACCATCGCAACCTGGTTTGATCTCGGCCCTCTCTTCTCAAGGTTTACAATTGGCAACTCTCCCCTGAGCAATTGACTGCCGACAGTGATGGGGTTGACCGATTTCGTCACAATCGCCTTAAACACTTCATACTGTTCAGTCACACTTGCTGCCACCCGACTTTCGATAGTCACAAGACCGCTGACTGTCTTTTGAAACCCGAGATCAGATGTTTCGACAGACTCTAGAGGCGAGCGAATTTTGCCCTTTGGGTCTACAACTAAATACTTACGACCGAGTCGCCCTCTACCTTTCGGAAACTTGACATAAACGTACTCAAGATCAGAGCCGAAGTAGCCAGTCCTTTGAGTTTCGACAACTGTAGCATCTGAATTATCTAGTGAATCATCGATAAAACTCTGTAGGTACAAAGTGTCTTTTAGCTTCGTAATCGGCCTTACCCCGTACTCGATACCGGCGTCATCGTAAATTCCACTTGGGTCAGCACTTTGCCATTCAGGCACCGAGGGAGGAAGCCGCTTCAGCACGGGCCGACTCACCACGCTAGGAGGAGGAATGTCGATATCGGGCATGCCGTCTACCTGACCATCCATATCTTGGTCGGCTCCTTGGTCATCTTCCATTGCCTGATCTTCTTCAACATCCGAGCCCTCTTCTGGGCTCTCCTCCATCATTTGTTGAAGCTGCTCAGTGTCTTGCGCACTCAATGCTCCCGCCTCGATCAGTTGCTCAATATCTGACTCCGACAGCTCTTCAGGCATAGCCGAAGAACCTTCACCTTCTGCGCCAGCTTCAGCCTGCTCTCCTCCACCTTCACCTTCATCGGTTTCTACAGCATCGGGCTCAGTCACGGTGAACATTGGAGCATCTGTTTCCGTACCCATAACAAAGGCTATTCGATTGCCCGGAGAGATCATATGCGGGTTTTTGATCTTCGAGTTGATCGACCAAACTTTTGGCCAATAGTTACCATCTCCGAAGAAGGTCTCAGAGATACCCCAAAGCGTGTCACCAGAAGAGATGTTGTACATCTCAGAGCGCCTCTCCCCCACTAGCGATTGCCACTCTAGGTTTGGTGTCGGCGAAGCATGGTAGTTGACATAAACATCATAAAGCTTCGCTTCGTATTCGAGATTTGGCTCAGTTGGGCCAGCTGAAGAAATGTCATTAAACTCTTCTGCTGGTGAAGCCTGATCAAAAGCCTGTGACTCCTCTTCTTGCTGTTGAAACTCAAGATCTTCGGGAGCATTCTCATCGACTTCTACAGCCGGCTCCTCAACCAACTCGGTATCGCCAAACGAGTCATCAATAGGCACAGTCTCATCTGCTACTGGCTTTTCATCAGCAAACTCGTCAAAATCATCATCACCAAATTCTTCTTCTGAAAAGCTCTCTTCAGAAAAGTCTTCATCATCAAAGCTTTCTTCACCGAAGTCCTCATCGCCAAAATCCTCACTGGCAGCCTCTTCTTCGGCAGCAAACTCCTCATCGAAGTCTTCTTCAGCGAAATCGTCACCGTCCTCTTGGCTCTCCTCTGTGACCTCATCTTCAATCGCTTTTTCAAAATCATCATCTGAACTGGCTGACTCAGCACTGTCTTCATCAATATCTTCAAAATCCTCATCATCAGAGCTTAGGTCTTCTTCAGAGAGCCCGATCTCGGCTTCTAATTCTGCCTCTAAATCTTCAGTGAAATCATCTTGAGAGAAGGCAATTGGAGCTGATGCCATGCCTAGAATGAGAAAAAGTAAAAACAACTTCCGTGTGGATCTCTTGTGAGTCATCAACTTGAACTTCCTTGTTCGAGTGTGCTGTTTATTCTGTATCCGACCTTCTCAGAACAAAGGCACCGCTTATGCCTGAAAACTGAGAAAAACCTTAAATCTCTATTATAATGATGCTGACTTCGTCTTTTTCATCTTCTTTATAAGTCTCAACTCAACCTTCGCCCTTTGAGACTCAAGGCTGCCCGGGTACTTTTTGATCACATCCATAAGATGCTTTCTTGCAGGCTTTACGAGACGTAACTTCTTGTACGCAATGCCTTTAGCGTACATCGCAGAAGCTCTTTTGTTTCCGCGCGGATAGTTTTTTACAACGCGATCAAAAGTTTTGATAGATTCACCTAACATGCCTTTTTTTAACTGGAGAATTCCTGTGAGATAAAAGGCGTTATCTGCATAGACGCTATTGGGGTAGTAGCTGACGAGTTGGTCGAGCTGAGTTTTTGTGCGAGCCAAATCATCTTTTCTGTAACCCTTTATCAGACTTGCATAGATAAGCTTTTCGTCTGGTCCTTTTTTCTGGATCCCATCCAAAACCCTCATCGCTTTCTGATTTCTAAGCTTTGTCTTCTTTGCCGCGAACGATGGCAAACATAGCGTCATAGCGAGTAGAATGAGCAGTGCTTTCAAAATGAACCCCCTCTATACAGTCCCTAGTTCTAGACTAATGGACTTTCCAATAAAAGAGAAGCATTGCGATAAACACCCCGACTCTTAGGCTTTGGTATGGCGTGTAACCCTGGCTGTGTAAAACATCTAGAGTTTTCCATGTTTATCCACATAAATTGTGGATCAACCACCTTTCAGGACCTTGGACTTGATGCTGGTTAAGGGTTTCAGCAGTTTGCTCAAGACCTGCACAGGCCTTAACCTTTTGAAACTATTATATTGTTCTTCATTTGGGGGGTGTGTTTTTATTTCTGTTA
>JABSOQ010000159.1 GCA_013216195.1 Bdellovibrionales bacterium | reverse complement strand
CCACTCCTGAGCAAGCGAGCAAGCCTGGTGAAGGGTTTCAACCACCACCTATGGCCATCAACGCTCAAGAGATACCGAGAATTGGTTTGATTTTGGGGCCTGGCATGGGGAAGGTCTCGGCGCATGCGGGTGTTTTGTCTGAATTAGAAAAGAGAAAAGTACCAATTGATGCCGTGGTGGGCCTTGGCTGGGGGAGTGTGATCGGGGCTCTGTATGCCAAGAAGGGCAAGGTTCACGAAGTTTCTTGGAGACTGTACAAGTTGAAGAAAGATGACTTACCGAAAGCATCATTTTTCGCTTCGACTCCTAAACCTGAATCTGTTGATTCTCTAAATCGGTTTTTGAAAGATGGTTTGCAAGGAGTCACGTTTCAGAACTTGAGTGTGCCATTTGCTTGCCCTTCAACTGTGCTTGGTTCAAACAAAGTGATTTTGTCTCAACAGGGTCAGCTGGTCGATGCTGTGAAAAGGTGTGTGTCGTTTCCGCCGTTCTATAAACCCTTTGCTAACCGGCTGATTGCCGCCCCTGGAGAGGTTTCTGCGGCAGCAGACTACCTCAAGAAGAGAGATATCGATGTGATTATCTTGGTAGATGTGCTATCCTCCGACAAGCTTTTAGATGCGTCTCTGGAGTCTAGTCAGTTTGAAACTGTTGCTCTTTGGGATACTGTTCGAAGACAAGTAAAAGGGTCGACATCTTTAGTTAATGAAGTGATTTATGTTAGCACTCGTGGTCAGAAGCTGAACGACTTCGAAGGTCGCAGGCGTTTAGTTAAAGCAGGTGAAGAGGCCGGCCGGAGAGCCGCTGAGGAGCTTGCCGAGAAATATGGGTTTTAGAGGTAGGAGGCATTGTGAGAAAATTTGAGTATGACAAAGAGATCTTTTTTGACCGGCAAAAAGCTTTGCGAGGTTTTGTTGAAGATGCTGCGATCGTAATACCTGCGCATTCAGAATATATCCGCAATCATGATGTTCAACATAGCTACAGACAAGACTCCAATTTATTTTACCTCACTGGCTTTGAAGAGCCTGAAGCTGTTTTGGTGTTGCGACCGGGTAAAGACCCTGAGTCGGTTCTTTTTGTGCGCAAAAAAGATATGGCTAAAGAAATCTGGGATGGTTTTCGGTTTGGTCCACAACTAACTGAACAACAGTTTCCAGTTGATAAAGCCTATTTGATTGACGACTTTCAAGATCAGGCCATTAGCCTGTTTGAAGGTGTTGAGGCTGTTTACTACTCTCAATTTCGTGACTCTTGGTTTGATGAAGAGTTTAAAAAGCTGATGTTAAATGTGAAAACGAGACGAGGCCGAAATGGTAAAGGTGTCTTGCCAGTTAAGGATGCTTATTTACTGCTCGGTGAGCTTCGTGTTCGTAAATCTAAGTTTGAAATCGATCAAATGCAAAAAGCTGCCACAGCTTCTTCGATGGCTTTTCAAGAAATGATGAAGCAGACCCGGCCGGGTATGAACGAGAGAGAGCTGCACGGTCTATTTATTCATGAAGTTATGAAGCGCGGCTGTGGCCGTGAAGGTTACGGCACCATTGTTGCGGGGGGAGCGAATGCTTGCACTTTGCACTATGTGTTTAATGATCAGCCTTTAAATGAAGGTGAGATGGTCTTGGTCGATGCCGGGGGCGAGTACCAGTATTACTCAGCCGATATAACACGGACATGGCCGATATCTGGCAAGTTTAGCGAAACTCAAAAAAGAGTTTATTCGAAATTACTCGAAGCGCAGAAAGACTTGGTGGCCATGGTAAAGCCTGGGTTAGTGATCAAAGCGCATATGGATGAGGCGATCAGCCGACTGACTGACATTATGCTCGACGAAAAGCTACTAAAAGGCGAGAAGGCTGACATTATTGAAAAGCAAGAGTACCGAAAGTACTTCCCGCATGGCTTGGGCCACTATCTCGGCTTGGATGTGCACGATGCAGGCCCTTACTTAAAGGGTGGCAATAGCCGTGAGCTAGAGGCGGGCATGGTTGTGACTGTCGAGCCTGGCATATACGTGCCTCACGATGACGACTCTGCGCCAGAAGAGCTGCGAGGTTTAGGTATTCGAATTGAAGATGATGTTGTTGTCACCGAGACTGGGCATCACGTTCTTACTTATGAAGCACCTAAAGAAGTCGATGAACTCGAAAGCATCATTGGTTCGGCATAATCTAGATATTCGACAGACTGGCTTGGCTCTTATTCCTTGAGGTAGCCAAGCTAGCTAGCTATAAGCCTACACAGATATCGTTTTAGACGTATGAGTGAGAATGCCAACCACGGTCTTTGGCAATGGTTACCATCGTCTGCTCGACATTGTACATGGCCTTCTCGGTTTCCGGAGCCGACGCCATTACGAGTTTTAAATGAGTCGAAGCTTCAAGTAGTGGTAGGTCACCTTCAGAATTTCCCGAAGCGAAGAAGGGGGCTTTGCCTCCTGTTTTTTCTAGAAGACCATCGACTTTGCCAGCTCTGTAAGTGATTGGGCCGTCTTGCTCTTCTGTCATAATGCCGTTCTCTACTTTTGTGGTTATACCGATCACATGGTCGTAGTCGATACCATAAAAGGCCGCACCAGGCTCAACTGCCCAGCGAATTGAGGCTGTAACACAAAACACCTCAACACCTTTTTTGTGCAAATGATCGATGATCTCTTTTTGAGCTTCAAATGTGGGCAGCTTCTCTAGCGGGCCCGTCGCCTCTTTAGACCATTGCCGTACTTCATCTAGAGTTTTGCCCTTTAATATCTGGGCCAACCAAAGATAGGCTGCTTCAGGTGAGACTTCAGTCTTCAAATTCTTGTAATGACCCCAAGGGTCTTCAGGCAGATCAACTAGCTTATTCTTATTTTTGTACTCAAAAAAACCTTCCCCTGCATCGTGGGTCCAGAGGGTGCCATCAGCATCAAAAGCGGCGACGGGGTTAGCTCCTTCGTCTAGGGCTTTGTCGATTTGGGTTTTAATTTCTTCAACTTTTGAATCGGGAAACGCAATCATAGAACCAAGGCCTTCCAAAATTTATTTGACCCGACCATACACTCATAGGCCATTGGTAGGCGAGATCTAAAAAAAATTTTACCAAACCCTGACGTGTAGAGCCGCTCAATTGCTTCTCACACAAAAGCTTGCAGGCATTTTGGTTTGAATAACAAACTTAAGGCATAGCTGGTTGATTCAGTAGGGCAGCTGGGACTGGTCTTGCAAAACTGTGAGGCAGGCCAGGCATTTTGGCTTCACCCTTTTTAACAGTCTTCAAAGGAGGCAATATTGAATAGAAAACTCATAGCTAAAGTTGTTGTTGCAAGCACGATGCTGCTGGGCCCAGCGGCATTTGCGAAGGCCAAAAAGTTTAGCTTTAGCTTTCACGATACAGATCTTTACAAGATAACCAAGAAGTACTCTGAATACACGGGCGAGAAGGTGGTTCTGCCGACAGCTCTCAATAAAAAGGTCAACATCATTGCTCCTGATAAAGTTTCACCTTCAGAAGCCTATGCTCTTCTGAGCGCCTCTTTGGCTGGCGAAGGCATCGCAATCTCAAAACGAGGTGATACATTAGTGCTAATGAGAGCTCGCAACGTACAACGGAGCTGGATCCCGGTAGTCAAACAGCTGCCACCGCTACAGCCTGAAAAGATGGTCACCTACGTGATAAGGCTGAAGCACATTTCTGCGCAAGACGCTCTAAAGCAGCTTCGCATCTTGCCTTCGCGAAACGGTGAGATGGTAATTGGCTCAAAGAATGAGATAGTGATGACCGATTGGGTGAGCAACCTTCACCGGGTCGAGAACATTATCGCTGAGCTCGACCACAAGTAGGTTGTTAGTTGTTCGGTGCGCCAGCCTCTACCCATTCTAGGATAGCGTTGGCGTAACGGCCTCTCGTTGGTTGATTAAAGCCATTCGGGTCAGGCATTTCGCCTCTGTTGATACGGATGAAGATTCGGCTGTCTCGAGGATTGTCGACATCGATGTATCTCATAAGATTGCTGTAAGAGTCGAATCTGGCGCCGCCTCTTTGTTGCGCAGGTCCGTGGCAGCTTATGCAGTGTGTGTCGATGATAGTTGAGTAAATGCCTGAAAAGGTCGGCACGGTGTCTCCATCGAGGTCATCGCCTTCGTCACCTGGCGCTCGAATGATTGAACCAGAACCACTAGGGTCACCTAGAATTTGAATCCAGTCTCTCAGAGTCTCAAGCTCAGTAACCGAAAGAGCTTCGGTTTCATGAGGCATCAAGCCATCAAGAACAGCTAGGTACAAGGGTGAGTTTTGTGGCTCACCGGGGACAATGTAATTGTTTTGGATCAAGAAGGAAGTTTCGAAAGAGTCAAAAGGCACATCTTCTACGAGCGAATCAGGTGCATGACAGCTGTTACAGCTCTCTGCAAAAATGGCTTTTGATGCGGCCTCATAACCAGCCAGCAATTGCTCAACAGACGGAGCTGCAGAGCCATTGTTTGCGCTTTTGCTCGAGTGTTCAGATGCACAGTTTTGAAACCCCATCATCACGACAAACACTGATGCCGAGATGGCAACGGTTTTCGCAAGCTTTTTGACTCTCAACCGACGTTCCTTAGTCATTTTTTGCTCCTGCATTGATCCAGCTTTCAATGTCGAGAATCTCTAATCCATCGAGCTGAGAGTTTCGCGGCATACGGCCTGAACCAGTTCTATTAATTCTATCTATCATTTTGCTCAGCGCAGGGCTGCCAGGCACAACAACATCACTGCCGACCATGACTTGATAGTTCGTGATGTCATAACCACCTTGTTGATTTGAAGAGTTGTGGCATTTTACGCAGTATCTTCTAAAGATACCGCCATTACCCATGAGTTGAGTGTAGGTCATGGTAGTGCCGGTTTGTACGCTGTCGTCCTCATTAATGGTGACTTCGATTTGATTAGTTGAGCCTACTTCACCACCGCCTGAAACGTTACCGATATTGATTCTAAAGAGCTCTTGAGCTTGAACCTCGTACCGTTCATCGTTTTGAACAACAACGTCAAATTGTGCGGTTGTCTGACCCGGTTCGAAAACAATAGTTCTTTGGGGTATGTCAAAGTCCCAATCAAAGCAGCGAATTGGTGTAGGGTCTGAATCGCCCTCTAGAACCTCTTCTTCGCCACAATAGACTTCTTTCGCGTTAGCGAATGCATCTGGCTCCAATGTCACAGCAACTTCGTTTGACTGAATTGGCTCTGAGAGTTCGATTGTGAATGTGTGAGTTCCTGACTCGACAACATTCGAAGAGTTCGTCTGAAAGTTAGCGAAGACACCGGCAGGAGGTGGCCCGAGGTCCACGTTTTCAAGTGTCTTTATCGAAAGAGCTAAGGTATCTGTAGTTCTCGCAGTGCCTTGAATGATCATGGCGCCTGAAGAGAGAACAGGCACAGGGCCTGTGTTCTGTCTTCTCGACTCGTCTATGTAAAAGAAAGTAGTTTGGTCATCAATCACCTGACCATTCAAAATCACCGCGATACCACTAATTCGAACGTCTTCACTCGCTCCAGATAGATCAATTACGGGGTCATAGATAGCGTAGTAAACATCGCCCAGATTGTCTCGAACCTCTACGGTGATTCTAACTACAACTCCATCAAGATTGAGATTGTCAGGTCGGTTGATGCCCATCAAGTCGCCATTTCCAAGGTCAAATTCAAGAGTCTCTGTGCTTCCAACCTGAACACCGTTTACACCTTTACTTCTGGTGCGCATCCACTGAGTGAAGTCCTCATCGATTCTTCCGTCTTCAACAGCGCCAGCACCGCACTTCTCTTGGGCCTCAATTTCAGCTTCAGCCCAGTTCTTGAGTAATTTGTCGACTTTGTCCTTATTTGCAGGGCCTGTGTAAGGAGGTTTATGAGCTGGGTCGACTGCATATCGGCCGACTTTAGAGAACCCGGCAAGAGAAAATGCTTGATAGGCTTGTGCCAAGTTAGAGCCTGCGAAGGCTCCCTTACCTTGCCCACCAGGAATGTGGCAGGTGGCACATTTTGATTGAACGAATGGGCGCCAAGTTCTTGCGTAGTAAGTGTCGAGACCACATGCCTTTGAGCTCGCAGCACTGAAGGCGAGTGACTCATCACCACTGTGGTTTGACGAGCAGCTGTTGTACGACATTGGCACAGCCAATAACAGCAGACTAGTCAGCAGTATTTGAAATTTCTTTTTCGTACTCATACGTTCAACCAACCTTTAGCGCAAATACGTATTCTCTTATCGACTTTACGAATAGAGTTTTAAAATATTATCTAAGTCCTCTGTTGAGAAAGTTCTTGGAAGTACAGCATCAAGTAATTGAATCTGACCGCTGAATGACAAGTAGTTAGCGAATATGCCCGCAGCTGCCATCTCAGCTGTACCTGAGGTAACAAAGCTCTGATCGACGGCTTGCTGTGATCTGCCACCTAGAAAGTGCCCCATAGAGAAGCCACTGGCTTGTGGCTGACCATCAGGAGTGTAGCCGATCATGTAGGCCATACCTGCTGAACCTCTGTCAGAAGTCCACGGGCTACCTGCTGAGTTTGACATCGGGCCTGTAACACCGCCGTCTGTCGTGACGACAACGAAGCCCTTTACACCCATAACGGCAAAAGACTCTAAAATTCGGCCAACGACTGTACCAGCCTCGAGATCCTTTTCATCTCCGCGGCTTCTAGTACCATTGTGATAATCATAACCACCTAGGTTGATAGTTCCAGCTGCGGCATTACCTTTCAACACGTTGTAAACAATTGCAGCTTGAGTGAAGGCGCTAGAGTTCATGTCCATGTTGTTTTGCATGCCCCAGACATTCATAAAAGCTGTATCTGAGCTAGGGTTTACGCCTGGATCATTTGAACCAACAAGGTCAGCGTTACCTTGAGAAGAGCAGGCTACGAGTTTTTGCAACTCCGCACCACCTGATTTTGAAGCCAAGCCGCGAGCTTGAGACATTGTGAGATCTTCGATCGCTTTAAATAGGCTAGCTTGCTGTGTCTTATCTAGTCTTGAACCTAAGCGACCACCGATTGCTAAAGCGCCTTCAATACTGCTAAACCTAATCACGTTGAGTGGGTTGGGCGCAGGCACAAAAGCATCAAGGTTTCGGTTATTTCCTAGGTGAGGCAATATAGTGCCCGCCCTGCCTGCAGCGGCTACCATGCCCTCAAGATTCAGCTTGTTCTCAGAAGAATCATCACGAGTCTTAACAGGTGCAGCAACGAAAGCTGCTTGCTGTAGGGTTGTTACGCTAGTCTCGTTTGTCACACCTACAAAAAACTGCGAGATGCCATTGCCAGCAAAAGGTGCTGAGTTTGAAAAGCCATAGGTAATAGGCAGTGTGGATGTCGTACCTAAACCCATTCTAGTGTAAGTCGAAAGCGGTTGGCCACCCTGATCATGTGGAACAAAGTTAGCCGACAAACCGGCACCACCAGCTAGGTTGACAGTGATGAACGGTGGCAAGGTCGTGTTTTGCCCTTTGGGGCACACAATCTCTTGTGCCCTGGCATAGCCCTGATTTGCGAGCATTGTTGCGATAGAAGGTAGAGTTACAGAAGCTGTCATCTTGATCAAGCCAGCCGCAAGAAAGTCTCTTCTCGTTTTGCAGGGATGGAGATGTTCAAAGGTTTCACCTTCGATGATCTCTCCTGTTAGTAAGTCTCTTTTGATTTTTGGGTCTACTTTTGCCATGATTCCCACTCCCTTACATTTCTATCGCTTTGTAGCTTGAAAGCATCGCAGTACAAAGCACAAGCGCTGCAGTTTCTCCGTTGCCATTTGCAGTTGCGTTCACCATATTTTCAACAGTGTTAGCTTCAACATCAGTAGCTCTGCGGTTCCAGCAAGACAGCGCGAACTTTTGAATCGCGCCTCGAATCTCTGTAGAGTTCGGAGCCCGGTTCATCGCAAAGTTGTCGAAGATAACTTGTCTTTTATTGCCTGCAGGGTTTTGCCAGCCATCAATGATATCGCTACAAACCTCTCCGGCCATTGTCGAGATCGCCATTAGCATTGGTGGCGTCACGTCTGTGGCGTAACCATACTCTGACAAGCTGGCTTTTTGAGTCTTGTACTCTTCACGAGTCAAAGTGCTCTCTATCCCAATGCCTGTACAAGAGATCATGTTGTCCATGAATTGTTTGGCATAGACTGTTGAAACG
>JABSOQ010000016.1 GCA_013216195.1 Bdellovibrionales bacterium | reverse complement strand
AGAGGTTGGCCAAACAGGCCTGAAAGCACCGTAGTGCCTAGGCCCTGCTGTTGCAATTCGCCAGTTTTTGGGCTTGAAGAGAGTACAGGGTAAGTGGCATTTAGGGACGACTTGGTTATTCGTCCTCATCGTCTTCGTCGTCAGGGTCATCATCTTCGTCGATGTCGAGCTCTCCATCGTCATCAAGGTCTTCACCGTAGTCTGCAGATTCGAGCATGTTATAAAAGATAACCTCGGCAAGCTCTCCGTTTGCGCCTCCTGTGGAGGGGTCAATATCGATTTCGCCTGAGCTTACGACAAACTGAGACGGGTCGACCGGTGTGTCGTTGGTCTCGTCGTCATTGTATCTAAACCATTTGTTGAGGCGAAATGCGATGATGATATCAGTCACACTGCCTAAGTCCTCACCGTCGATTTTGAAGCCTAAAGACGTGTCTGAAGAGCCGGTAAGCTCAAATTCAGTCTCGATATCCAGTGCCACCTTGAAGGGGATGTCGGTTTGAGCGCTACTGGCTGAGGGGCCAGTGTAAGTGCCTTCTAGGTAGAGGCTATGTCCATTTAGCGGGTCTGAGGCTTCAATCAGTGAGTTACCATTCCGATCGACGTCACTTGAGTCGATTGCTGTCGTCTCAAAAACCAGTTCAAAATAGTCGCCCTCATCGAGATCGATCTCAGGAATTTCAGGGGTGGTAGTGTCGTTTAGTAGGTCGACGACATACATGTCAGAGTATTCAACTTCATCGTCTTCAACACCATCATTGTCTTCTTCGAATTCGATATTGAGAAGAACCAGTCTGGCGTCAGTAAGTGTTAGTGAGCCCACAGTTGAGCCAGAGCTGTCGATCAGGTCTATAGTTGCAGTTGAGAGCCCGTTAAGGTCACTCTTTCTTAGGCTCCTGAGTTTGCTGCTAGCTGAGCTCTCGCCATCAGTTGAAAACGAAGAGTCTGACAAAGAGTTAGGCTCGGTTCCTTGAATGCTGAGTCTCATCGGGTTGCCAGTTGTTGTGACCTCTTTAGGCGCGCAGGCCAGTGGTAAGACAATGATAAGAGCCATTAATTAAAAAATAAATTATGGTCACATTTGAGTTTGAGATTTTGTGATCATTAAGCGCAGACGTTAAGATGCTTTTGAGTGCGTCTTGAATGCTTGATGGACCAAAATGATGATCAGGGGTTTTAAGTTGTAAGTAGCCAAATCCCATTTTCGGCAGATGAGACCTGGGGAGGGCAGGCATCTAAACACGAAATGGTTGAATAGGGCAGGTGCCGATTTGGCAAACAGCAAGAAGAGATGTTCAAATTTGTTGAAGTTGCAAGACTACTTAGTCAAATGCAGTTATCCAGCTGAAATAGGTGTCACTGCCAGCCACCAAGATGGTGTAAACCGTGTGTTCTCCTGCAGTTGTTGCTCCGTGCCCTGAGGGTAGATTCACAGTTAGAGAAGTCGAGCCAGCATCGCTGTCTGCAGTAAATGAGCAGGTGGCGGCAGTCGTACCCTTCACAATGAAACGGTAGGTTCCACCATCCTTAAGGTTGTGCAAGTTGAAAGCTTGGCAATTGTCATTGGTATACTGCAGGTTTCCGGTTGCAAAATTAATAGTAGAGGCCGATGTGTTGTTAGGAGCAGCTGCTGAAACTATGGCTCCATCGACTTCGAGCTTTGCCCGGGGTGTTGAGGTGCCGACTCCAACATCTCCATTTGAATTAATAATCAGCTTCTCGGTTGCCGTGTTGGCTCCTGCTGCAGCATTTGGGCCTAGAGTGTGGAACCTTAATGAGCCGTCTTTAGAGGTGTTCGTCGCGTCGTCCATTACCGAAACAATGGCTGCAGATTGCGCGTTAGTGGCTTGTACATCGGTTTCTGTCTGAAAGATGATCTGATTGCCAATTCCACTCGAGGCTGGTCCATCTTGGTCTACGTGTGAAATAACCAGGCCGGTTTGCACGTCGTTCCCGGCTGGGGTTTCAATGAAAGTATTAGCTCGGCCATAGGCTGTAGGCCCAAAAGGTTCGTTACCAAAGTAGGTGCTAGTGCCTACAATTTTGATGGCATTAACAGTGGCGTTGTTGTCGCGAGTCTGAAAAGTCATGCCAGACCGAGTTGAGTTGCCGCGCCATTCTGACTGAATGGCTCCCATAAGGTTGTCTCCATCACCCTCAAAAAGAACTCTTGAGCCGACTCCCCAGTTGGCGGTTTCTAAGTTTTCAATTTTGAAAGTGGCGACTCCAGCGACTTCTCGTTTGATATGTAGAAGTTCATCTGGCGAAGCAACACCTATTCCCACGTCACCAGACTCTTCTACAGCAAACAAATCACCATCTTGATCATCGTTTGAACTTAACAAAAAGATTTTGCCAGAGGTTGAGCCATCTGCTGAAACTTCAAGGCGGGCATCGGGAGTCGCGTCTGCAATACCAATGTCGTCATTTTGCACGCGGAGTCTTTCAGTGCTGTTTGTGTGAATTCGAAAATTGTTCGTACCTGCGGCTATGTAAGAGCCCCCAGGCATATTCACTCGACCTGACCCGATACTCACTTGACCAGAGAACTCAGCATTGCCGTTGGCCGCAAAGCGAAGGCCTTCTGCCCCGCCATCGTTGCCGACCCAGTTGGCGCCTATTTGAAGGTTGTTTGTCATTGGTACCGAGCCATCGGCCAAGAAGTCTCCGCTACCTCCGGTGGTTATCAGGTTCGCCCATGAGCCATTTTCGTAACCTTCGAACTTATTTGTGGTCGCGTTGTAGCGAATCATGCCGTTAGCAGGTGTTGGTCTTTGCATCGTAGTGCCAGAGGGCAGAGCTACGGCATCTGTACTGTTCGAAATGTCGAGAGAAACTCCAGGCGCGGGAACTCCTATACCCACATTACCAGTTGTACCATCAATGCGCACACGCTCTCCACCGGCGAAGAGTACGAGGTTATCAGCTCCGCCATAGCCAACTCCTGTATCGAGATCGTTATCTTCTGGTACGAAGTTTGGGTTGCCTGCGATAACGGCTCTTATGACTGGGCCTGTACCAGTGTTTGTTCCAAATCTACTGGTCTCAAAGTACCACCGGTTTGATCCTGCAATTCGAACTCGAAGAACATCGTCTGCGGATTCAAAAAGCCCGGTGTCGCCATCGCCAAAAGACAACCCAGAGGAGGCAAAGTCATTCAATGTGCCGGCTATATTGAGTCTTGAGCCGGGGGCTATGGTACCGATTCCGAGGTAGCCAGAAGCATTAATACGAAAAGACTCGGTACCTCCATTGCTAAATGCTAACTCGTCTGTGCCAGATCTGAAAATTCCTGTATCGATGTCACTCGTAAAAGAATAGGCCGGAGTTGATGCGGAGCCTGCAGCGTTGTAGCGAATTAACGGAGTTCCTGCGCCGTTACCATACAAAACGTTACTGTTAAGTGTTATCTTTCGAGTGCCACCAATGTTAAAGCCAATAAAGCTCGAGCTGCCTGTAAACCCGGTAGTGTTACCACCATCAAATGATATGCCAGGGTTTGCGTCAGTTCCAGCATTCGCTCGAAATTGGCCAGTCATAGCGACAGAGCCATCTGCCAAGAAGTCGCCAGAACCTCCTGCTGGAGTGATGAGGTCAGTCCAGGCTCCGTTCTCATAACCTTCGAACTTGTTAGTTGTGGCGTTGTAGCGAATCATCCCATTCGCCGGCGTCGCGGGCCGCTCGCCAGTGAGGCCATTGGGTAGTGCCAACGCGTCGGCGAGTGCAGATGCATCTAGCCCGACGGTTGGGACACTTGTTCCGATCCCAATTCTTCCAAACTCATTGATGATCATTCGCTCAACGCCATTGGTGTCAAAACGAATACTGTCTTCGTCAGACACTTCTTCCATAGAAATTGCAGTATCGCCATCGGCATCGCTTAAGAAGCGAGATTCACCGATCACTTGAACAGCAGCGCCGTCCCAGTATTTGATTTGATTGGTCTCTGAGTTGAACCAAATGGCACCTTCTTGAGAGGTACTTAGGGGTGTGCCGACGAGAGCAGTTTCTTGGGTATTGGTGTAGGCACCGACCTGTAAGTAGCGCTGCGGTGACAGAATCACAAAGCCTGAGTCGACAATGTCGTTGGTGTTCATGTCGATATTGGCATTCATTTCAAGTAGACCAGTGAGAGTCCCTCCTGAAAGAGGTAACTTTGAACTGTCACTAATTGTTGGAGTGACCGCTACCCAAGTGCCGGCTGTTTGATCCCAGGTCAGTACGTTTCCGTCACCCGTGATGGTGCTTACCCCTGAGACGTCTAAGGTGAAGCCGCCAAGTGTTTCATCCACGTAGCCCTTGTTGGCTGCATCTGATGCAACTGCAGGCGTTCCGACGTCATTCACGATTTGACTGTTAAAGCTAGGTGGTGAGGTTGGGGCAGAGCTTATGTAGTCAGAGCTGCTGCCGTTTAGAAGTGCTGTTAGGTTGGCAGAGTTTGTAGAGCCGTCAAACACAGCTTCTAGGTTCGCTTGTGTCAGGCCTGCAGTGCTGCCATTGACTTGGATCAGTTCGGCAAGGCCTTTACCGCCGATGAAACTCGCAAATTGCGAATAAGGCACGCTCTCTACTATTTGATCTTGGCTGAGGGTGACATCACCAGAGCCATCATTGAAAGTTAGGCGAAGCTTTCGAACATCTCCGGGGGCAGGGTCGTAGGTGGTCGCAGCTGTTCCGCATACCAGAGCAGTTTGGTTGGGGAGAGAGTTGTCAAAAGCGGCAATGATATTTGCTAGGCCACCATTGCCAGTGTCAGTTCCTGTGCCCAAACTGAGGCTAAAGTTACCGCCTGAGCCCGTCATGTTGAGATTGAAGGTCTCTTCAAAAAGTAAACACTCATCATTGTCAGAAAGCACTTGAATAATGAAATCAACGTTTGGGTCTTCAAGTTCAGTGTTGTCAGGCTTTACGATACGGCCATTAAGAACAAAGGAGGTTGGCGAGGCGTAGCTGGGCAGGTGCATTGAGAATGCAAACAAGGCGCAAAGACCAATTGCCAAGTTGTTGATCAAAGTTCGTTTCATAGTTTTTCACCTACATCCTACAAACTACTTATCGGCCTTTATGGCTCTATCACCGAGTTAAAAAAACCCAACATATTCAGCTAAGACGCGCTCTCTGCGGGCAAGATGGCAAATTGTCTCGAAAATTAGCTGATTTTAACTAAAAAATGCTAGCCTCAATCAGGCAGTCTCTTTTTGATTCGTGCAAGTCTCAAACCGCTACAGCAGGCTTTACCCTTAATGAGAAAAACCGAATAATAGATTGAGGAGACCTGTGTGAAGCTTAGATTTTTGTTCAGTGTGGTGAGTTTGAGTCTTGTTACTGCGTGTGACAATATCGCCGACAATCGTTTAACTGGTGATTTTGAGTCCGACTGGGATGCTCAGAACTCAGTGGTGTTAGCTGAGGATGTTGCTTTTGCCGACGGCCAGGATCGCTACCTACTAAAGATTCAGATGCTCGGCAAAAATGGCGAGCCCATTAAGAGAAAGATTTTGAGATTGAAAACGAATCGAGCGGGTTTGGTTTTTGACGGCTGTACAGAGTCGACGAATGAGGGCGTTACCTTTTGTATTTTTCGTTCTACTTTAGTGGGGCCGCAGAGTATTCAGCTGGCCTACCGAGGCTCAGTTCTTGATCGCACCCTCAGTTTTAAGGCCCCAAGTAACAAGGATAGTGTGGTCGAATTTTCACCAGCCAATCAGTTGAGAGCAAACAGTTCAGGTTACCAGGTCAATTTGAGTTTGAAATCAAAGTCTGGCCTGACCCAGTCGGTAAGTGGCTACAGTGTACAATTGTCTACCCCTCTAAGAGTTCGCTCTGAAATGTCTGAGTGAGTCCTATCTTTTCTGAGTTTTAGCCAGTCTAGAGAACTTTGATGTCCCACAAATTTTGAATTCTGCACGTAATAAGCCCGTCTTTTTGGACATGAAATCAGAATGTCCAAAAAATAACGCAGGGTCATCGCCCTTGTCAGACAATATGACCTTGGTCTGCGACTCGCATTTGCCCAATTTGGCTTGGCTTGCATAACCTCTGCCTCAAGGAAAACAACAAGGTAAAAACAAAAAAGGGGGAAAGTATGAAACTACTAGTTTCATTGGTGATTCTTATGTCTGCATCTTACGCGCAAGCTTACAACGTGGTCGGAGACAAGATTCACTTTCAAAGCGATAGCACTTGGGTAAGTGCGTACTACAACAAGACCATTTGCCACGATGGCGAAACTTATGCTGCCGAAGTGAACAAGTGCTTGAAGTACAGAAACGTACGCGGTGACCAAGAGTGTGTTGAGTGGGGCAAAGGTTTTATCTACCAGCCAATCACAAGCACACGCGTTATCTGTGTTGAAGAGCGGGGCGACAGCGGTATCTGCCAAGAGTGGCAAACTGTTGAGTACCACCAATCTCCAACGATGGTTGTCGAGTTTTACGCCGAAAGAGGCGAAAGACTGATTAAGAAAGAAACTATCACTGTTCCCACTTGTAATTAGTCAAGTGACGCAGTTAGTTACCCTAAGTTAGTAGAGTCAAATCTACATGAGTGGAGGGTTTGTTTGTTGCCCTCCACTTTTTTATATACCCCAGACGAAAGCCTTGTTAACGTTCTTACATGACACAGGCCGATGAACTGAATGCGGGGGCGATTTCATCACCTCATCCAGATGTCAAATCACAGCTGGCAGCAGATATTCAGAGCTTTGTGAGTCGCTACAATAAGGCGAGCTACGGGGTACGTTTGCTCGCAACTAAAGTTGGCCTCACCGAAAAGACCGTGAAGCGGTTGATGTCAGCAGAGAACAACCCGTCATATTCGACTCTGTTTCAGTTTTACTGCTACTTCACTTCGAGCAAAACTCATAATGAGCTGATTGAAAGGGCCCCAGAGGTTATCAGGAAGGCTTTGATCAAAAAGAAGCCAACCAAGATCAATGAGACCAGTGTCAGCAATGATTTTGATTTTTACGCTGCAATTAAGAAGCAGCCTTTGCTTGGAGAGATATACTTGGTGGCAGTTACCGAAGGCATTGATCGCAATAAAGTGGTTCACCGGTATGGCCAGTACGGTATGGAAATCGTGCACACATTGATCGAACACGATTTGTTGAGGTCACTAGACAAGAACACATTTACGGTTTCACCTAATGGCCCTCAGTTTGACCACAGGGTGATATATGCTCTTGGCAAACATTTTTCTGAGCGGTTTTTCAAGATGGATGATGCTCCTATCGGGCGAAACACCATTGGTTTTTATGCAGATTGTTTGAATGAAAAAGGCTACAAGAAGTGGCTGGCGATAGAGCAAGAGTGCTACTACAAAAAGTTAGAAGTTGCGAAAGATGAAAGTAATCAAGGGGCCATCCCAGTGTTTACTTTTGGCGTGACCGATACCATGATCCCAGAAAGGGAAGAGCAATGAGCAAAGTCTTTAATGTTCTGATGCTAGGTTTATTTTTGTTCACTGGCAGCATTTACGCCGAAGGCGGAGCTGGTGGTTTTTCTGGGGGAGTCAGTCGTTATCGTAAGTACGGCGACTTGAGAAACGGCGTGGGTATCTACTTTCAAAGAGATGCAACTTTCATTAATGCGGTAAACAATGACACTCTTTGTTTGAACCGTGCAGATCAGTTCCAGGCTGTGCCGCTTAGTGGTCCGCAGAGATGGATCTATCAAGATCGAATCAGTATGAAAGAAGTCTGTGCTGACGACAGGTGCAATACCGAAGAGTGGGTGCCATACGAGCAAAAGCAAAGACAGATCGGTGAGTTCTCGCATTCTGACCGAGGGGCGTTTAAATCTATTGAGGTCGTCATTCCGAATTGTGGTTGGTAGCTCGTAACGAGAGTAGCAATTCAAAACAAAAAAGGCTGCGAGTGCAGCCTTTTTTTGTGTCTTCAATTGAATGGCAGTGTTTCGGTCTCTTGCCTACAAAGCTCTCTAGCCTAGAGCAGGGCTCAGAGTAAGATGTAGTTGAGCCCAGAGGGCAAAACTATCTGCGAGACGATTTCTTTCTTTTGAGTGGTCGGTTTCCACCCACGCCTCCACCGCTTCGGAAAGCCTTTTTCTTTTTGCCAGGCCGACCACCACTTGACGCCTTCTTCTGTGTCGATCTCTTTTTTGAGCCCACAGATGAAGACGCTGATTTTTTGCGGCTTGTTTTCTTTTTGCCACCTGCACTGCCCGAAGCTGACTTGCGACCAGTCTTCGATTGACCCGATGCCTTTCTTCTCGGGCCAGCTTTCTTCTTTGGCCCGCGGCTTCTGTTACCAGCCGCTTTTTTGGCGCTTCTTTTTACCTGATTAGGCTCGAGCATCGCGTTCGGAATTTCATATTTCTTTACCAGTTTGTTCCAGGTGTTGTGTTCAGAAGGTGTGACCAAAGTGATAGCTTCACCCTCGGCACCGTTTCTGGCTGTTCTTCCAACTCTGTGCACATAGTCTTCGTCTTGCATAGGAAGATCGAAGTTAATGACATGCTCCACTTGAGGCACATCAATTCCTCTAGCAGCAACATCGGTGGCACATAGCACTCGAGTCTTTCCGTCTTTAAAGTCTTTCAGCGCGCGGTTTCTTTGCCCTTGAGTTCGGCCTCCGTGAATTAAGTCAACTGAGACACCGTATTCAGTGAGGTACTTTTTAACTTTGTCAGTGGCACGGCGGGTTTTTAGAAACACGACGACCGAGCCCTCTCTTGAGTTCAACTCATCAAGAAGGCATTCATTCTTGTCGTCACTTTCAACCTTAACAACTGATTGTCGAATTTTAGAAACAGGTCTTGGGGTATTGAGTGACAGGGTTTCAGGGCTGCTAAGGTACTTTTTAGAAAGCGCTTTAACTCTTTGATCTAGAGTTGCGGTAAACAATGAGGTTTGCCGCTCTTTTGGCAATAGCTTTAAAATCTCTTTGATCTGAGGTTCAAAGCCCATGTCGAGCATGCGGTCGCCCTCATCTAAAACCAGGTGGTTCATCTTATGAATTTGAGCGGTGTTTCGATTCAAGTGATCAGTCAAGCGGCCCGGTGTGGCAACAATGATTCTTGGCTTTCTTTGAAGAGCTCTAAACTGTTTTCTAATGTCTTGCCCACCAATCAGTGTGGCAGTGTAGAAATTGTTGTTATTATGGGTAAGCGACTTCAAGAATTGTGATATCTGCTGTGCCAACTCACGAGTAGGAGCCAAGATTAGCCCTGACTCTTTCGGGTTCTCCATGAGATGCTTCACCAATGGGATAAGGTAAGCACCAGTTTTGCCAGAGCCCGTTTCAGCGCAAGCCAATAAATCTTTTCGCTCTAGTAACAGAGGGATGGCTTTTTTCTGGATAGCGGTTGGCTGTTCAAACCCAATGGACTTCAACGATTTATTTAGTCCGGCTGGAAGGCCGAAGTCTTCAAATGTTTGCATTTTGATCGTTCCTAACGTTCGAGGTCTTCACGAAAAAACAGAGCAACTTCGATAGCTTCGGTTCCCGTCAAGAGGGGTAGTGATAGCACTGATGGGTGCGCTGTGTCAATGGGTTAGAGAAGCGCAATGTGGGGCTATATTTCATTTAAGTTTAATAATATCAATATTTTATGTAGGTTTAGTTTTGCCGAGATTGCTTTAAATGAGTGAGTCTGGCGAATAAGGCTTTGGTTTCCAGCTGTTCAAATCAGGCAAATTCATTGATTTGCGAGGTTGTCGGCTTCGGCTCTGAGGTCTTTTAGCATTTTGAGTTTTATCTCATTGAACTCAGTCACGCGTTTCGCAAGCTCTCTTGAGTCAGAGATTTCACTCATTAAAGAGGCCTGCTGTTTGAGAAGTTGAACCTTAAAGCCTCCGTACAGGTTTATGTACTTTGAGAGAGTCTCTATGCCGACTGGTTTTTCAAGAACTTCGACAGTGTGCACAGTCTTCAGGTTTTTTAAGAGATCAGATACGAAGCCAGTTACAAAAATGACTGGGTTCTCGCAGCCGTCAGCCATCATGTCTTGCATCACTTCGACACCATTGCGGCCAGGCATGTTGAAGTCGGCAATAAGAACATCGGCCCACTCGAGGTCTGCTTGTGGAATGTTATTGCTGTCGGAGTGGCCCTTTACGTCGTAAGTTAAAGAGAGGCCGTCGACGTATGAGGCCAGTAACTCTTGATCATCTTCGACGAACAAAACTTTTAGTTGGCTCAAAAACAAAACCTCCTCGAAACTCAAACCACATCAGTTAAGATGATCTAGTAGATTGTCGTTTGTGTCTAGCTCTAGGCAAGGTCTAGACTAGTTTGATGAACTGTGAGCTATCGAATCGCAGACGAGGACCATATATGCCGTTTTCAGCACGCTTGCCGGCGCTTACCCCCATCACCACAACTGCATCGCTAGGTAAATTTAAGATTTTCTTAACTCGTCTCGAATCAAAACCCTCCATTGGGCATGAATCATAACCATAAGCTCTAAGTGCCAACATTAAGTTTTGGCAAGCTAGTGCGGTGCTCTTTACAGCCCATATTTTGAGTTCAGACTTAGAGGTGACTTCTCGGGGCATAGGCTGAAAAAAGCCCATTACAAAAAATAGCAGTTTCTTTAGCCAGCCAATCGTACCGAGCCAACCAATAGTGTAGGCGAGTGGTACAATTTTTTTGTAGTAAGAAATGGCAGACGATGCCCCTTGAGACTGCATGGTCTCAATCATTTTTTGGTTGTGCTTTTTCCAAGTCGCTGTACGAGCAACCGCCACCACAAGTTCAGCAGCTGTAGTGCAAGCTGGCTGTGAGAAAAAAGCCTCATCAAGTCGTTTTCGTGTCTCAGGCGTCTGAATCCAGTGGAACTCCCATTGCTGAAGGTTCGAAGAGTTTGGCGCGAGCAGGGCAAGCTCAATGCAGTCTTTAATAATTGAGTGCGGTATGGCTTCATCAGAGAAGCGGCGTACACTTCTGCGTGATTTCACAACCTTCTTGAACTCTTCAACGTCGCCATTGATCTCAGGTTCTCGGTAGCTATTTTTAGCATTAAAAAACTCTTCCACGGCTGCTCCTCGGTTTTACTGGGTTTAACACAGACCGAATCTGGTGAGCAATTGGCTTTACGGTAGGGAATTTTCAGCGTAACCGGAGAGGCCTGTGATTCGCCTTTACTTGGCCAGAATCAAACTTGTGACTGTTTATGTTTTCAACATGTCAGAAGGGGTCTATTTTGGACACCGACCGACACAAAAAGAGGGGCTGAAGGTTCAAAAAATACTGATTCTCGCTGGCCAACGGGATAGTGCGGGAATATTATGAGGGCGTTTAGAACAGGGTTAGAGGTTTAGAGATGATAAGAAGTTTTGTTTTGTTATTAGTTGCATTTTCGATATCGGCTTGCGCCGTGCTTCAAATGGCAAGTTTTGAGAAGCCTAAGGTGAAATTGCACGGCATTGAGTTGCAGAAAATTGATTTTCAGAACGTAGACTTGGTTTTTGAAGTTGAAGTTCAAAATCCGAATGACTTTAAGCTTTCTATGAAGGGTTTAAACTACGTTGTTGAGATGAATGGAGACAAGGTCGCAACTCAAGACCTAAACACCCCGGTTGAAGTAGGGGCACAACAGAGTTCGATAGTGAAGTTGCCTCTTAAGTTAGACTATGCGCAGATATTTGGATCTATCGGTGGCTTTTTGAAGGCCAAAGAATCAACTTACACCATAAAGGGCTCGGCTCAATTTGGCGTTCTAAGTCTGCCTTTTTCTGAATCAGGAGAGATTCGCATAGATAAAGGTGAGCTAACTCACAAAAAACTTTAGCGAGCGTTTGGCGTGAACATTTAAAGAGAGGGCATCATGGACTTGCAGCAAATCTTGCCATTGGCGGCACCATTTATGGCAGCAGGGGCATTTTTCATTGGCACTATTGCCACCCTTCGACCAACCTGGATGTCGGTCAATTTTGGTATACCCACACAGTGGCCTAACTCTGGTCTGATAGTTGGTCTCGGCATTAGAGATCTGTTTATGGGAGCTGTCATTTTGCATGCCTGGTACAATCAAGACTGGTCAGCTCTGAGTCTTTGGTCAGCCTGCCTTGCTGTGGTGGCTGTTGGTGACTTTGCGATTGTTTACAAAGCTGGCAATACGAAGGCGTCTTTGACACATCTCATGGGTGTTTTCGCTTGTGCGGGTTATGCTCTGCTTTTGTTTCTTTTTATGTGACTATCTTCTGAGCAGCCTTTTGATCCAACCTGTAACGTCCATTTGACCTGAGCAGGTTTGTTCAAGCTGCAGTAGAGACTGTGCGTAGGCTTGGTCACGCTCCTGAAGAGCATCTTCAACAATCATGAGGTTATCGAGGTCAAGCTCAAGTTCATAACGATCGACCAGCTCTGACCAATGATTAAAGTGTGTTGAAAGTCGTCTGTGTGCAAAGTCAGGGTCTCCAAGTTTAAGATTAAGATCATAGTCAAACAGAACCCAGCCTCGGCCTTGTACGTATCCAATTTGAAACGGTAGAAACTCGGGCCCAAGTGATCTTACATGACGAAAGGCTTCCATAAACTCGATGAGCTCCTCAAAGACTTCTGATTCGGGGTCAAAGTCTTGACCAAGAAAGTCGGAGAGTAAAAAACGAATAGACAAGAGCTCGGCTGTCGTAACCCAATCTGACTGAAAACTGTCGTAATCGATTCTTGCCAAGTACTTAGCTTCAACTCGGGAGCTAAGCCTTGTGTAAGCTTGATGGAACCATAAGTTATGCTGTGTCATCTGCTCTTCTGCGGTCGTCTGAAAATTACCGCCAACACGGTCAATCGGTTCCTCCAAAATTCGAGGTAATCTGATCGCTCGCCCTTCGAAGTCTTCAATCACGATGGTGTGTAGGCCAGCGCCGAGCACTCTTTTGAAGATGAAGGTCTCGCCAGTATCTAGTTCGAGGGTTTCTCCCATGATCACGACGTCGCCATTTACAATCAAATTATCGAAGCCACCTATGACCATTTCAACTGTGTACCTGGGTTTAACCAGCGTGGAGTCAAACAGCTCAATATTCTCAGCAATTGCTGCCTGAGAGAGGCTCAAAGTTACAAAAAATGTCACCCATGGTATGAATTTCAATCTTGAAGCCCTATGTGTTGGAGTTAGGTCCTATATCTTTGTGAATAAGAGCAAAATCAAGACCAGGAGCCTTTGGTGATTTATCTCTAGCAAAGGGTTTGGTGGTCTAAGGCTTGCACTTGGCATCAGAATGATTTCTGCTCGTTCTTTATGGCTCACTCTAATTTTCTTGCTGGCTCTGCAGCCGCAGGTTCAGGCCTCAACCTGTGGGGAAGAAATGGGTTTTTATCACTTGAGTAAGTTGGCTCAAGATGAAGAGAGGTATCCTGATTTAAAGCAGGTGTCTATCTTGCTGAAGAGTGTGCTTCCAAAAGGGTACCGAGATCCGCTACTGACCACCAATGATCCGAGGTTGTTACGCTATAGACCTGTAAGCCGAGCGTTCTTTCTTGAGCTGGGGCAAGACCACTTCAATGAAATTTCAAGGCACTTTTTTTGGGGGCCTTACAGTGAGACTGCTCGCGTGAAAGACCTCTATCAACAAGTAACGCCAGAACTTATTGTCGCAGTTCATGCCAAGCGGCTTGAATTTCGAGATTTCCCTAATTTGAGACGATTGGGTCCGCGAATGGGTTTCGTCGAGAGGTTGAATGATGATTTTTTTGATAAACCAGAGAACCTCTCTTTGCCTCGAGTTTTGCTAACCCAACGCGATTACCCGATTCAAGATCGAAGCCTTATTGAGCGAGCTAGTCTTGTAATCTACTCGCAGGCTGGTGAGTTGCCGAGAGAATTCCCCACTGCAGAAGTTTATCATTTGGTTGGTGAAGAGTTTGACAGGTGCGTAAATAGCACAGTTCCTCAATTGGCAGCATTGGCGAGTCGATCTGATTTGCAGCAAGTCGAATTTAGGTTTCATCAAGACTTTCTTTTGCAGTCACAAGGGCAGCTGCCAGACGGGCGGTTTGAAAGAATTGTTAAGCTGACTGATTGGCGTGCTCTTGACCCGGCAGGTTTTAACAAGGCTATTGAAGAGCTTGCGTTGGCGGTTGCAAAAGGTTTCTCAGGCAGCGGCGAAGTAGCTGCAATGAATCCAGCCTACGAGCTGAGGGTTGCTGGAGCTGATGAGTTTGTTATCTCCGTGTTAAATGGCGAGTTTGAAGTGGTTCTCAAGTTTGAGTGAAACACCCTCAGCAAGATTCAACAGCCGCATCCCTAGAGGCGAGCGTAGGTGCCCGATTGCCAGCTTGGGCGTGACTGATCCTCTTAGACAAGCCTGAGGTAAGAGTGAACCTTGATTTTGACATCTCAAACAGTAGATCTTGAAGCCCCTTCTTGTCTTAGGTCTGGGCCTTTGTTTGTGGCTTTCGTATTTGTGCCGACTGATCTAACCTTTGGGTTATGGACACATCTGAACAAATACGATTTACCTACGAGTTTGATTTTGAAAACGGTCAAAAAGAAAATTATGCCGTCGAGATAGACCCTGAGACCATGTTGCTAAAGGTTGAACCCTCGACCTTTAACTCTTCATGGACTGATCTCGAAAATCATAAGTGCGAGCATTGCCCCTTGAACTCATCTGAAACCTCTAAGTGCCCGGTAGCGGTTAACCTAGAGGTGTTGGTTGAGCACTTTAAAGATGCCAAGTCGATGTGGACGGGCAAAGTCACTGTTCATTCAGAGCATCGAACCTACTCAAAGCAAACTGATCTACAGACGGCCCTGTTTGGCATTTTTGGTTTGATTATGGCCACGAGTGAGTGCCCCTATATGGAGACTATGCGGCCGATGGCTCGCTTTCATCTGCCCTTTGCGAGCATGGAAGAAACTATGATCAGATCGACTTCAATGTACTTGCTTAAACAGTACTTTGTTGCCAAAGATGGTGGAGAGCCTGATATCGAATTGAAGGGTCTTGAGAAGACCTATGAGAATCTCAATAAGGTGAATTACGGTATAATCAGTCGGATTCGAAGCATTGGAAAAGGTGATTCAGAGTCGAACGCAGTTATGATCTTAGACTGCTTTGCTCAGATGCTTTCAATGGAGATCAACAATGACCTACAGGGGCTTCGAGCTTTCGTGGACTAGGCCCCCCTGTATTGTGTAGTCAATTTTGGTCATAGAGCCTCAATTCGTCATGATAAAAGGCATTCGGGTTAGCATTAAGTGAAGTAATTCAGGTATTTACATTCGCTCGTAGTCAGGTTGAACGGAATGAAAATTGCTCTTCTTTTTGGGTATCAAAGGAGAGCCTATGAAAGCATTGATCTTCGCACTAGCACTAATCCTTCCATCTCTTGTTGGAGCTACAGAGCCAAACAACTCTGACCAGCTTAGCGCCTATGTAAGTCTAAATCTGCCTGCAGAAATGATCTCACAAGCTCAAGAGGTAAAGGGTGTCACGAAGCTGTCTTTGACAGACAATCAGATTGCCGTGTTTAAGGTTCCCGCGCTACCTGGTCTTGAGCCAAACATTATCGGAGATCGACCAGCCAATGTGCAACAGAGAAACCTAAGAGCGATGGCTATTGAAACTGAGTCTTTTGGGGCTGTTAGAAGGCACACAGGTCTTTAATTGAATTTGTATTTCAAAGCTCTTTTCATTTCTGCTTTGATTTTTGCTTTCAGCTCAGCTTGGGCCTCTTCTAATCATGCCGGCCATTTGCAAGATTCCGAAGAGTTATCGCGAGTTCTTGATGAGTTTCGTGATGCCTTGGGCTTTAGAGCAAAGAAGACTTCAGTCTTTCTGATTGGAGGATCAGCGCGCAGTCTGTTGCTGTCAACAGTTTACAAGCAGCCGTTGCGGATGAAAGATTTTGACATCGCAATAGTCGACCACGAATCATCTGAGAGAAAAGTAAGAAACTACAGTCAGAGCTTAAAAAAAGCCGGTTTTGGCAAAGAAAAGCAGGTGAGTGAAAAATCATGGGTAAAGGGTTGGGGGCTGTTCTTTAACCATTGCTCAAGTGGGTTGCTTGTTGATTTCGTTTCAACGCCCAGTCTTAAACTGCTCATGGAGAGGAACGGCCTTACTAATATTGAGCGAGTCAAGATTGAGATTCCCTATAATTTGACCTTAACAGAGGTGCTGGCCCAGATTGCTCTGGCCTCGAAAGGGAGTGTCGGCGAGTCTAGCTTTGCCAGTCTGCCTTTTGTTACAGATCCAAATGCAGGCCTGAAGGGCTGGCTCGATAAAAAAATTGAGTTGGTTTTGAAAGATGAGCTCGCAGAGGTGCCAACCACCACCGCAATGAGGCTTATCCGGATGCATTTCAGGCTTGGAGCTGAGTTCGGTTCCGAGTTGCAGCAGGAGTTGAAGTCTCATATAGCCAGCGAAAATTTGGGTGATCAGCTTGGGCGTGCTACTAGACACTTTACTTACTTTTTCGATGATGAGGCTTTGGGCGCAGAGTTGAAACTTGCCAATGAACTTGGAATTATCAATAAGCTAGCGCCAAGTGCGAGCCGCCTGATTGACTCATTGTCAGTTCGGCAGATCGAGCAAATGGTGTTCACTGACACAGGTCCAGCACCCTGGAGTGACGAGGCTTTGAGGACCACTAGATTTAAAAAGTTTCTAAGTCATTTGAGTGAGGAGGACCAAAATCTGTTCACCAGACAGCTAGTGGGATTTTACCCTGAATTGGATAGCATCCCTGAGAATTAGCCACCAGCATCTTGTTGGAAGAGGCTTTATAGCGCATTGACTGATCTTCAAGATCTGCAGTCTGCGATCGTGCCTGGGCGAACTCTTGTTATGCCGCTGCAGGCACGGTGTATTTAGTTGGCGTCAGGTCGCAATCTCCTTTAAGATCATTAGCTCGACAACAAGAACTCCGCAGCCTAGCAAATTGCTGAGATGCAGATTGAATTTCTCACAGGCACGAGTACTAATCAGGTATGCAGTATTTTAGAGACGGATCATCCTACTTTATTAGGATCGACAAAGACGAAGATCTTTTCAAATCATTAGAGTCTTTTGCTGAGGCAGAAGAGTTAAAGTGTGGCCATCTAAGTGGTATCGGAGCCCTCAAAGACTGTGAGCTCGGGTTCTACCATCTGCATGAAAAGACTTATGATCGCAAAATGTTTAAAGATGAAGCCGAGTTGCTGAGCTTGGATGGCAACTTATCAATCTTCGATGGAAAACCGTTTTTTCACATCCATACTGTTTTAGGAGGCCCCGATTTTAGTTGCTTTGGAGGTCATCTTTTCTCAGCGAAGGTCGCAGTGACTTGCGAGGTGAATTTTCGCCCTCTTGATATCGAAATGGAGAGGCAACCAAATTCTGATATAGGCCTCAATTTATTGCACTTTTGCAATATAAACCCAGACACATAAGTTCGGGTGTCGATTTGGCACGGCGAACTCTTTTGCGCTTGAGACCTTACTGAACAGTTTTGATGCCTATGAGGAGTTCCCGTTGATTTGGCGTGGCCTGAATGTTGCTCCTTTTTACTGACGCGGGGGATCCTATGAAAAGATCATTGAAGAAAATTGCAACAGTTGTCTTAGTTTTGTCCCTTATGGTGGTCGGAGTTTTCGTAAATTCTCATTTTGATATTGTGGGTGAGTTTTCAGATCGTCTGTCACCAAAGAACGCCAATGATTTGGGAAGGGGAGAATTCTCTTTGCGGCCGAAAACTGATTCGTTATTTGATGAAGAAGACGAAGATTCACAAGTCATGAGCATGCTTGACTGAGAGCTCGAAAAACAGCGGGATCTGGCTAGTAGTATTGAGATTAAAATGAGAGGTGCTAACGAGGCACCTGACAAGCCCCAAGATCAAGCCAAAGCCAATCAGAACGATGATCTTAAGATTCAATTGATCAAAAAAACCGAGTAGCAGTTTCTATTGGGCACGCTATAGCTCAGAGGAGCTTTGATCTCCGGTATCAGGGCAATATTTCGTCGCAGCAGCTCAATTGCGCGCACAACCAGAGTGGAAGTGAGTTTCTTTACCTTCATGCTTTTTTGTTGTGTTTGAACTGATAGTAGAGCCAAAATGCTAAGCCAACTAGAATGCCTCCAACGTGGCTTGCAAAACTGACGGCTGAGACTCCTGGGAGAATAGCGAAAGCGCCTGCAAATTGAAGTAAGACCCAGAGTAACACGTACACCATTGCCGGTATGCGGATCCATATCAGCCAGCCGAGTAGTACAGAGAATTTTGTGCCAGGAAAGCTCAAGGCGTAAAACGTGATAAGAGACGAAATGCCAGTGCTGGCTCCTACTAGGGGTATTTCTGGTTGCTCTGTCAGGCTAAAGTGCATGGCGACGCCCGCTAGCGCTCCTAGAGCAATAAGCAATATGTAGGGAGCTCGGCCGATTTTGTCTTCGATGTTATCGCCAAAAATGTACATCGAGTACATGTTCCCAATCAGGTGGCTGAGGTTCGCATGTAAGAAAAAAGTCGTGATCAAAGTGACCCCTGAAAAGCGAAACGGCTCTGCAGGGAGGAATCCACCTTTGAGCATCAAGGCCTGGTCAAAGAAAATGCAGTAAAGTGAGACCACGCTGATCAGAGCCATCAAGCCGTAGGTCACAGCGGGGAGCCTTCTGATCCGGTTCTGGCTCTCGATTGGTAATGCTATCAGGCCCAAAAGAAACTTCCAGCCATGAAGCTGATAAGAAGAAAAAACCGAGTTCACCGCGAAGTCAGAGGTATTTACCGCGAAGCTTAGGTGGCGAGGGATCGCCTCACCATCTTGGGTTCGAATTTTTTCGATCTCTGTTTTGAACTGCTGAGGAAGGCTAGTGTCTACGGAGAAAGTTTCGTACTCTTTGATTTTATCAAATTCATGAAGATCAAACATCACTTGGTTGCATGAGTAGCAAATATCGAGTTCAACTTCGGCTTTGCCGTCGCCATCGAAATCGAGGTTAAAAGCTTTGATTTTGCATTTTGGCTTTGAGCAACCTCGATCTTCACGAATGCGAGTGGCTCGCTTGTTGGTGAGGTATTTGTTCCAATCGGGTGCCTTGACATGCTCCTTTAAAAACTCGATGTCGAGTGATCTGGTGCCGCAATTTGTGCAGACATATGACATAGACTTTGTCTTCGTGTTGACTTCGAGCTTAGAAAGGCAGTTTGGGCAGTTCTTCAAGTTCAAAAACCTCGTCTATTTGGCTTTGGCACATTTAGCTGGTAATTTGTCGACTCTTCCGTCTAGCGATTTGCAGACATCCTTCAGGCCGACATTGTTGACACTTAGTTTTTCAATTCTTGCCAAAGCGTACTTAGTCACTTGCTCAGGGCAAGCGTCATACAGCTTCTTTGCTCGCTCTTTTTCTTCAGGGTAGTAGGCATAGACTCCGTTTTGAACTACTGCTGGGAGGCGGTCGTCGCCGCAGAGTTTTTCGGTGCTGTCAGGCACATCAAGAGCCATTACGTAGTAAGTTGAAGCAAAACGAATGTTGCGCCAGTAAGAGGTGAGGTTACCCACCTTGATTGCAAGGTCAGCTTTTCTCTTTTTGTCATAGTTGATGAACTCAGTAGACACAGGGACACAATTTTTTAATGGCTTCGCTTGCAAGCAAGTTTTGATGTAGTTCATGCCAATCGTCTCTTTGAGTTTCATGGCTTCGTTTGATTTTTTCAGTGTCTTAAAGCGATTGTAAACGTCTGAAGAGTCAAGATAGGCTTTTTCTGTGTCTTCTTTATTGACCAAAGACTCCATCCAGCCGGTAACAGAGCTTTCAAGAACTGTTTGCCATCTCTCGTCTCGCTCGAGAGCTTTGACATCATCAAGGTGGGCGATGACTTCATCCCAGTATTCTTGATCAGCAAGCTTCTCGAGATCTTCAATTGTGTAGATTTTCTCAATCTTCTCAATTTGCTCTTCGATATTGGTCAGTTTTGTTTTCATCTCTTTTTGATTGGCTTCGATCTTAAAAAGACTCTTTTGAAGACTCTCAACCCCAGGCACCACAGCCGCTACGACACCTTTTTTCTTCGAGCCAGTAATAATTTGACCAAAAGAAAAGAATGAAAACACAAGGGTTGCGATCAGGCATGTGGTCAGAATCTCGGGTATCATAGAGTCTTCATTCTCTTTGAGTCTCTTCTTCACAACCATGAACCAGTAAAAGGCGAGACTGACTGAAGCCACCGCTAAAAGGGCTGTCAATACATCTACCAAACCCTTGAATGGGAGTTTGTTTGAGAACTCAACCACTGGACTGGCCACGTCAGAGACGATTCCGAATGCTCCTGTAATCGGGGCGACTTTTTTTACCAACTTCATTTGTAAGAGGGCTTTAGGCATCTTGAGCTTCCTTGCTGTAAGATCATATGTTGCGAATAATATAGATAACCTATGACAGCATGAGGGCGATCGAGGCTCAAGAAAAAGCTGAAAGCAGGGCAGGCCACTCTCCAAAAGGCTGTGCAAGCAAAGTGGGCAGTCTACTGTTCAAGAGTTCTTAGGTATTGCACCAAAGAGGCCATCTGTTCATCCGACCCTTCGAAGGCAGACATACCTATAGGCCGGCCTAAAGTCTGAGATGGTGCTCTCAGAAATTTCATTAACGCGCTGTCATTGGGGTATCTGATAGTCATGAGTTCAATTTTCGGAGCCTTGAAGCCACCAAAGCCGAAGTGGCTGTGGCATTTGCTGCACGATTTAACAAAGATCTTAGCGCCAGCAATTTGCTCTTCGCCAGCTGCTGCCAATATCGGGTTTTCGCCGACTGTATCAAGTAGCTTTACGGTCTTAACTTGGTAGGGGCTTGTGGAGCCCTTTTTGTTTTCGAACCTTGGCAAAAGCACATAACCAGGTCGCCAGTCGAAGTTCACGTTCAACGAAAGGTTGCGAATTTTAAAATCATTCAATTCTGGGGTTCGTAAGACATAAAAGACTTGCCGGTTTTCTAGCTCATGGGGTTTTACTCTTAGTACATAGCCATCTAATGCTATGAACTGCACTTCAACAATGTCTTGATCAATAGCCAATTCATTCTTTACCAGCTTGAGCAAATCTGCAAAGACCACGCCCTTGTAGAGCGTGTCTTGCCGGCTGTTTGGGTCAGGCAAAGTTCTTGTTTTAACTGTTAGACCCTTTTTTTCGAGTAAGGTTTCGTTGACAATGATTTCACTGTCTTTCCACTGAAAACTGACATTACCGGCTGTTTCACGACCAACTCCAGAAAGTTGAGATGTCGGCTTAGCTTTGTCTTTGCAGCCTGTTGCAAAAAAACAAATTATCAGGATCAAGTACAGAGTTTTCATATAGCAAAAGTCGTTCAATTGGGTGTTAGGAGTCAATCTCTAATATTCATATTGGGGTTTTGGGGCCAACGCGGCTTTTGGTTAAGACACAAATTCGTGCTTTGAAGCTAGAATAGAAAAACAGACCATCCAAGCATGGCTCTGAACATAGAGGTGCTGTTTGGTGGGTTGAGTAGGTAGTCATAGCAGAGATCTACGCCCCAGTACCCGGTGGCAGTTACAAAAGGGCGGTATTTGGCACATGCACCGACACCAGTGAAGGGGTAAACTTGATCGCTACCGTTAAAGAACACCTGTCTTGCATTGATTGAAACTGCGAGAGAAGAATTTGGCCGCCCTTGTAAATCAAAGACACTATAATTCTCTAGCGAGACCTGCTGTTGCTTTAGGGTATTGCTGCCCAGAAGAGAATACTCGATACCCATTCCAAGAGAAGTAAAGCCTGTTCCAAAATTCGAAGTGAGAAGACCTTGAGAAACTTGCGCTGTAACCGAAAAGTTCTCGTTAAGAGCAAAGTTTAGTCCAGCCCCAGCTTCATAGAAAGACACCCCTTCAATATTGGCATTGTCAGCCGAAGCGTAGCCTGCATTCAGAACCAATGAGGCCTTTTTCTCCTCTTGGTTCTCAACTGGTGATTTAAGAGAGCTTGCCGTAGCCTGTTTACTAAAGAGCAGGTGGCCAGACAGAGCTATAGTAGCAAGAACGGTGATTGCAAGTCTAGGCCGCTTCATCTTGGGTGACTTCCGAGTCAAGTTGTCCATTCATGGTGCGTGCGATCAGTGCCTCAATACCGAGGCGTGAGAGCTCTTCAAAAGTCGGATCATGGCGAGAAGGTTCAGCAACTCGCTCTAAGTAAGATCGAATCAGTGTCATTTTCTTTTCTGGGATCAGTTCTTCAATGTAATTGAGAACCTCTTCAGGGCCAACCCAAGCACCGGCGAGGTCTTGTGCGCTGTACTTGCGCAGCTCTGTCGTGAGCTTCTCTTTATCTTCGTACTTAAGCCATGCAAGCGTTGGAATTCTCACCATAATATCAAGGCCTAAGTCTTTTCGACCAAGAAGCTTGGCTTCGTCTTCAATTGAATTGATCGGGATCATTCGAGTCGATGCGAAAGAGCGTGATTGGCCAGTCTTTGCCGCCCCAATCTTTTTCAAAAGAGCCTCTCGAGTTACCTCGTCGACGGAGTCTTTTCGGTTCATTTCGAATTCAATACGACACTCACTGCTGATGCTCAGATATTCATTTCTAAGCTCTGAGATCAAGCTGTACAGATCAGGGTTGCTCTCGACTACCTCTGACAGGCCAGCCTGGTCCAGTGAGTTCAGTGGAAGTGGCTTTAAGTAGTAGGGGCTGTAGAATTTCGAAAAGAACTGTGGCTTTACCGTCAGTAGATGCTCAGCATACTCCTGAGCCCAAGAGGTCAGCTTGGCCACTTCAGTTCTTTGTGTAGCAGTCATCGCATTCCATAGACCAGCGGCATAAGAGTCGTTGTGAGTCCAGTAGCAGTCTGCAAGCATTTCCAACAGACTATCTGTTTTGAGGTCAGACAAATAAGTTTTAAAATCAGAGATGTCTTCGGTTGTAACTGCTGCGTCCGCTTGATTTCGCTGTTTGTTGGACTTATTGCTCTGACCAGCCATATTTTGGCCCACTCGCGCTACAGCGTCTTCTACGCTTGAAATCGCTTTAATGCTTCTTCGTGATGCTGCAAGTAGTACTAGAGCTAGAAACAAAAATGAGAAGAGGAGTGAGAAAGCGATAACCCATTGAGGCTCTGACTTGAACATATAGTCATACCACTTCTTTTTAACCTCTGGTGATGAGACGACATTGCTTTCGACATCTACGACATTGATACTTACGTTTTTTGTGTAAGCGCCCAGATAGAGTTCAAGAGTGCTGAGTGCTCCTTGCACAAGCTCTTGTGATTGAGTAAAGATCTTGAGTTCGATTTTTCCAAGATAGCTTGACGTATTACCAGTACGCCCTGAGTTCGGTGCAAAGGGTATGCTATCTCGGCTAGCTCTTGAGGATGAGTAATTCGAGAATTTGAGTTGAAACGTTGCCTTCTCATCATAAGACTTGATGATCGAAGAAACCTGTTCACGAATCACAGACTCTTGATTGCTTTCTGCAGATACAAGCTGTGAGCCTAAGACAAAAGTGATAAGAGAAAAGATTGAGCCTAGAGTTTTCATGTTACCTGCTCCCGCTCAAGTATCGATTAAGTCGCTGCCCCTCGGGGTTGTCAGGGTGATCTTCTAACGCGCGCGTGAGAACTCGCTTGGCTTCAGCGTTTTGACCCATAAGCGTCAAGCAGCTCGCTTCAAGAAACTGTAGATATACTAAATTCGGATATTCAACCTGCAGAGCTTTCACTTTTTGTAGAGCAAGATTGTATTGTGAACGTGAAAGGCTCTCTTGGACCAAAGTGATTTTTGTCATAAGTTTGGTCACGTAAGCATCTATAAACTTGTCGAGTTCTGGTCCACCAAACTCTTTGATAGGTTTAAGTCTGAGCTCGGCTTTGCCTGATTTCGTATTCAATGGAACAATCATTACATCCACATGGCCGGCCTTTTCAACCAAGAGTGCTTGATCTTTCACACTGATTTGCGAGTCTTTGGCTTTTTGCTTTTCGCTTCCGTCAGGGTAGCGCACCTGTACGTCTTGCTTGAGCGTAACACTCACAGTGTTTTGCGATCCGCTCGTCGAGCAGCCTACAAAAACTAATACTGACAAAACTAACAAGATTTTATTCATTCACCAGTCCGCGAAAATATTAAAATTTTTCTACTCTCTTGTTTTCGGAGGCTCTACAACGCGGCTTTACGGACAAAGGGCTAGTTTTTACGCTAGATTAACAAAATTCAACGAATAACAGCTAAACACAGACACTGGTCCAGTAAGGTTCAGGTGATTGCTTCCGATACTTCAATATGTCTTGGACCTTATTTATTGGCTTTTTTGGAATGCTTGCTGTCTTGGGGCTCTCACTTGAGGGTAGCCTAGATGTGTATATGCAGTACCACTCAATCTTAATTGTGGTTGGTGGAACTTTGGCAATTATCTTTTTCTCTGTGCCGGGGAGAGGGATTCGAAACATTCTTATTGGTCTCAAAGAGATGGTCTACAGCTCGTCTCATCATTCCATAGACTCTTACAGACATGACATTGTTGAACTATCTAAAACAAAAGCCTTGCTTAAGCAGAGCGGTCATCCCCTTATCAATTACGCTGCTCAGCTGTGGGAGATGGGGATCGACAACGATCTTTTTGTCGCCTTGCTGTCGCAAAAGAGAAATGATCTCATCGCCGAAAAGTCTGACGCTGTTCACGCTTTGAAGAACCTAGCCAAATACCCACCGGCACTGGGTATGATGGGTACCGTTATGGGTATGGTGGCGCTCTTTAAAAATTTAGATAGTCAGGCTAACAGCGTGGGGGAGAGTTTAGCCCTTGCGATGACGGCTACATTTTTTGGACTATTCATTGCCAACGCCCTTTTGAATCCATTGGCTGACCGGTTGCATGTAAAACAAGTGCGCTACAAAAGACTCTGCCTCAATCTCTACGAGTTGTTGCTGCTGGTTAATGGAGATGAGCCAGTCGACTTGATTGAGGATGAGGTCAGTCAACGTGCGGGATAGTCACAAGCGTAGACGCATTCGAATTGAACCTCCTGAAGAGCAGTATTTTGAGTCAGAAGGTGAATCATGGGCCGTCTCGTATGCCGACTTTCTTATGGTACTTTTGAGCTTCTTCATTATCTTCTTCTCGTACAGTAAAGAAAAGACCCAGTCGATCATTGACAAGATCGTGATTGACGCCTCAGGTACCGGTAGCCAAGGATCTGGTGATGGTTCAGGTTCAGGTTCAGGTTCAGGTAGTGGTGCTGGTGAAGGCACAGGTGGAGGTTTTGCTTTTTCAGGAGCAGGTTTTGGCGGTCCTGACAAAGAAGGCAAATATGATAGAAAACCAGCAGAAACTCTGAAGAGAATCATCTCGCAGGGTGGCTTTAAAATAGAAGAAAAAGAGAAGCAATTGGTCTTACATTTTCCAGATAAGCTTTTTAATCCTGGAGGAGTAGACCTACCCGACAGTGGTCGAAAGTTGTTCTTCAGTGTGCTAACGAAGTTGAAGCCCTACCTAGGTGAGCTTCAAATCACCATTATCGGTCATACCGATCAGTCCAAAATTGTGAGGTTGCGATCTAAGCATTTAAGAAACAATTTTGACTTAAGTGTACTTCGAGCCACACGAGCCTTGAACGAAGCCCTAGAGTGGGGTCTTGACCCCTACCAGGTCAGCGCCAAAGGTGTGGCCTTTCAAACTCGCAACACGCGAAGTCTCTCTTTGATTCTAGAAGAGAGAGCGCCGGCCTCAAAACAATAACAATACGAATTGACTTGTGGGCTTCGAGCTAATTGCCCGTGCCCCAAGTAGACTAGAGATCTTCAGTCGAAAAGTTATAACCCTCAGCTCTCAATTCAGCTCTTTGAAGATCTCGGGGTCAAACTCACGATTCAAGATTCTATCTCGAGAGCGAAGTATGTTTCTCATGCCATCCGCTTGGTCAAAGTCTCCGATAGTGACTTCGATAGCGCCTTCATCTTTTGTGGTGGCAACCAGGCGAAATGCAGCATAGTCTGAGAAGCTGGTACCTTGAGCATGCTTTTCTATTGCGAGCTCAAGAAGTCTGGCTAGAATTCCAGAAGACAGCTGAAAGAAGGTAATGTTTTTTCTCAAAGCCACAAAATACTGCCATCGTTCTTCATGGGTCACGAGCCTCGGGTCGCCTTTTTTATCTTGCTTACGGCCGAGAAGTTCGCCAAGTGAGGGGATAGTGAAGTCGATCTCAGTAGAAGAGCATCTGAACTGTCTCTTTGGGTCGTAGCCAGTGAGAACGCCAGAGTTACGAGATAGTGCGGCTGGTAAGCATCTCTCGATGTATTCTATGTCACTCTTAGCGTTTTCAAGATAACTTTTGTCTGTCGATTGAGACCCATTGCGAACCCTAAGATTACCGTAACGCTTTGGTTTTTGCTCTTGGCCATCACTAATCATTTGAAAGTAGTCAGCCAAAAAGTCTTTCATCTCTTGCATGCCGAGGCGGCTAACAAGCTCCCAGCCGGGCTCATGAAAGATGAGCTCGGCGTCAACTCGAGTGTCTCTTCTCAGTATTCGGCTTTCCCATTGGTCGAGTGTCAATTGACTGTGATATTTCTCAGGCATCATTCTATGAATCTGACCTTGAATGTCATCGAGCTCCGAGCGGCGTAAGGTTTTTTCATCTCTTGAGTAGTGGTAGCTGAGGTTCATAAAGTTGTCGATTAAGCCTTGCTCGTTCATTTCAAAAACCAAGTTGCCCTCACGTCTGGTCTTAACTCCTAGCAAGCCAAGAAAGCCCAGTTGCGATTGCTTAACCAGGTTCACGATTCGGTACTTCTTCCAGAGGCCTGCTGAATCTTGCACGGTTAAGTCTTGCTGCACAAAGTTGGTGTTCCACCCGCCATCAATCAATTTAAGGTCAAGGCTGATGCGTCCACCGTTTTCTTTAAACTTTGCATCTGATCTTGAGTTTCTAAGTACGTCATACTCCGAGTCAGTAGCCAAGTCAGCGAGTCGCTCTGATTCTTCAAAACGAACCTGAATAGCTTCTGCCAATCTGTCTTGCTCTCTGAGAGGATTAAGCATTTCAAATGAGTCTCGTACCCAATTCTCGGGATTCACTACGTCTTCAAATGCTTTTGCGCCAGGATCAGAAGGGCTATCAAAGTTGTAAAGATACTCAATCGTCAAAAGGTTGCCACTGCTCTCGTGAGTTGAGACGCTGGCAAAGGTTGTAGGGATGAGTGTTTTTTCAATCTGCTCGAGCACCTTGCCTTGAAAGCCTCCCGCCACAACCGCAAAAAGTTTCAGTTCAGATGTGGGTTGATAGCTTAAGCTCAAGCTCTTCGTACCCTTTTTGAGAGTCGAGGCTCTGAGTAGATATTCATCATCATCCATTTTGTAGACTTCCATTTGAAAGTCACCGTAAAGCAGGTAGCTAACAGCACCACTAATTCGAGTGATACCAATGGAGTGCGCTGTTCTTGGGCCAACAGAAAAGGCCAATCGAGATTTAAATTTCACGTAGTCACCAACAGCCAAGCCCTGAGCTTTTTCAGCAGACACCGGGATCTTCTCCATAGGGTTATAGGGAGGTGTAGAGGCTATATTGAGAGCAGCAACTTGTGAATCAAACTGCCTGATAATCTCGAGTTCGGAGCCTCCGTCGACAAATGAATTAAAAAAAATGTTCTCACCAAAAGAGCGTCCGATCGAGGCACCAAGTTTAACTCTTTCGGTTCTCGAGTAGGTTTTTTTATCTCGGTTTTGGCGAACTCCGACTCCAATATTGAATCGCGCTCGAGCAAAGTCGGTAAGGTTAATGTCGACTAAATCTGTATCAACGCTAAGATCAGCAGATCTCAGTCTGTCTCGAACTTTTTCAGCTACATCAGAGCTCGCACTTAGCGAAAGGCAAACCATGAAAGTGAACGTCAAAGCCATTAGGCCGGTCTTGGTCTGTTTCATCTGTTTTCCTTTTTGAATTCTTCCTGAGCCTAGCTAATGCAAGATAGGTGCGAGGAAGGGGGCTCTCAAATGATCAAGTATTGGTTCGAAGCGGGCCTCTACTCAAACCTGTAGCTGTTAGAGCAGTAGCTTTCAAAACGAGTCTAAGTTGCTGAATTCACCAGTGTAATTGTTTCCAAAGGAGCCCGCCAAATTGACGGAATTTGGCTTGGGTCGGCCGGCGGGTAAGGGCTGCTTATCGCCGTCATAATTTAGGCTCTTTAAAATTGAAAAATCTTACAGGAAACGCTTTGTGACAATGCTGAATTATCGGGCTCAGGTTTCGATTTTCTACAAAACGCGTGGGTCTTGTGCGATCGTTCAGCCAACTTTTTAGGGTTAGGGGAAATTATGAAACTACGCAGTCTTGTGGCCGTTCTGGCTGCATTCTATTCAGTATCGTCATTCGCGGATTCAGCTTGTATCGACCACTCATGGGAGGCTGACAATCATTTGCGGGTGGCACTTGGCGAACAGCACAGCAAAATGATTGAAGTCGACTCTATCGCCGTTGGTGCAAATGTCGAAGCGTCCGCTAGCTCCCCAGCACTGCAATCAGCACTCGAGTCAGGTCAAGTTGAGGTCTCGGTTTCGGCGTTTCCAGCAGGCCAGGGCTCTTCTGTCTTGATGGTTACGGCTTCAGCCAGCCATGGTAGCCCTTCACTACACGGCAAATTAGAAGTTCAGGTTTTTGATGGTAGCAGGAACGGAGGCGAGGTACTTGAACTCAATTTCGAAGTTGCGCCGGTGTTGGTTATGCAGTTTGGATACGACGAAGAGACCTCAGAAGTCGTTTGGCATACGCCTCAAGACTTGCAATTGCCTACTCATGAGCAGGGTTTGATGGTTTGTTTTGAAATGCTGACTTTGCCACCTACAGATTACCGTGTTCATGTGCAAGGTGCTCGTGAGGTGTTGCCGCATCAGCCAAGAGACTGGATGCTAACCGAACCTGGTTCAGATGTTGGCACCTACTACCACAAGGTTGACACTCGGGAGACTGTGACTGTCGAATACCGAGAGCACTACACAGAGAGCAGTGCTCAGCTTAGGCAGCTTACCTTCAATTCAAACGAATAGTCCAAAAGGTTTGAGGTCTGCGCTAAGCGGACCTCTTGCGATTGATACCAAAATAAGTCATTTAAGCAAAGAACGGGGGAGCCATGGGCTCAAGGGTTTTGATCATATCTCTTATTGTTGGATTCAGCGCTTTTGCTACGAGAGTTTCTGTTGCGAACCCTGGGAATTACAGGTCGGGGTACAGTTCTTCGTCAGAGGTCTCGGGTAGTGAGTACGTGGATGGCTTTCAATTTGGTTCAGCCAGTTTCGCTCAGTACATGGCTCGTCCAGACAAGTTCTTTCCCGATGATTATGCACATGGCCTGAGCTTTACCAATAAGACTGACGATTTTAGTTACGAGAAATTGGTAAAGTTGATTGAAGATAAAAATCTGAACACAGTTGAGCAAACTCTCGCTGCCATCAAAGAGAATTACCCGAAATCTTTAGAGAAGTACGTCTTAATGTATGAGAGTAGAAGTCTGCAGAAGGCGAGCCCTGAGAACCCGCGCGTGCTCTCGCTAGCTGGTTCAAAAGAGATGGTATTCAGTTTCAATGGTCACCCTGATCAATCAGGCTTCTCGCAGCTTGAGATTATGCAGTTTCGCTCTGATACCGACACTTTCGAATTTCGAGAGATTTCTTTTAGCGCTAGCGGTGGCAAGCCCATTTTATCTGAGGCTAACCCTGCAAAATGCATGAATTGCCATCAAGCCGATTGGAGAGCTCAGCCAGAGCAAAATGATCCGAGGCCCAATTGGGAGCCTTACAACACTTGGCCTGGGGCCATCGGCTCATTAGATGGTGAACTGTCGCGCTACATCGGTGCCAATAACCGTTTTGACACTGACCGAGACCGCCATCTCTTAGAGAAGCACAAGCAAGAGAAAGTGTGGCTTTACAACTGGATACATGATGTTCAACCAGAGCATGCTCGCTATCAGTACCTAGGGGAGTTCCCAGGGCCGAAATTCGTGCTGGAGTTTACTAAGAACTTGGCAATTTTGAATTCGTACAGGTTAGGTCGAATTATTACGAGTCTAGATCAAAATCTTTATGAGACGGTTCTGCCGAGTCTAATACTGGTAACCAACAAACGCTGCGATTACAGTTTTCTTCCTAGGCCGGTTGAGAAATACCCTTCGGCCTACCCTTATGCGGTAAGTATGAGCGAAGAGCTTGATGCGATTTTTGTTCCTTTAGGTATTAGCACTGAAGATTGGTCTATGGATTTCAGAACTGGTGGTAGATTGTCGGCGAATAAAAAGGTAGATCGATTGCGCAACCCGCATTCGGTGGAGCCTTTCTTGGCCTTGGGGATGCAGAAGTATGACTCTGAAAACTACAATGTACAGGCAGAAGATTACGCCTACATAGGCAGCTCGAAAACGATGGAGGCGGCAAGAGCTCAGTGTGATGACGCTTTTGAAAGAGAGGTTGAGGCCCGTAAGGTTTACGACCAGTTGGTAAGCTCAGGCAGTGTGATGCTTCCGGCTTCTTTTCAGCAGTTGAAGTCTAATCGACCTTTGATCAATCGTTGTGTGAGTTGTCACTCTGATGACATTGCAGAAGTTGACGATCTCATGCCTTACATTCCATTTGATAACCCAGCTAGGCTTGCCTCTGTGTTGGTGCAGGGAGGTTACCCTCGAGGCACCCTCTTAGACGAAATTCGATACCGAACGGGTGATTATGCACATAGCTCTGAGAGAATGCCAAAGGGCCACGTGCCTTCTCTCTCGGCCGTGGAGGAGCTTATGAGCTACTTAGAAGGCCTAGTCGACGAATAATATTGAGTTTTTCGACTCATTTTGCGTGGTTGAATTCACAGGTCGAGGGCCCCTGTTTGAGTCATTTTGATCGTCAAAATGAGCGTGTTATAATGACGTCTGGAGGCGGTTATGGCTATTGGAAAAGAACGTCTTATTCACTATCTAGAAAAAACGGTCGATCTCTTGAGGTCAACGAGCCACTACGAGTGGGGTAACTCTGGCGCTTGTAACTGTGGCCACCTGGCTCAGGTAATAACCGGTTTTAAAGGCAAAGACATTCATCGTTGGTCGCTTGAAAAGCATGGAGAGTGGACAGACAAGGCCGAGTTGTATTGTGAAAATAGCGGCTACAAAATAGACAACGTGATTTCAATTATGATCAAAGCCGGCTTACAAATCGAAGACATTAACCATATTGAGTACCTAGATCATCCAGATATCTTGGCAGAGCTGTCAGATGGCAGACGCCAACTAGAAAGAAACTTAAAAGAAGATGTGATGACCTACTTTGAGTGTTGGATCAGTTTGCTAAAAAAACAAGCCCAATCTGAGGGCGACGAATCGAGATGGACTTCTCGTCAAATTCACAAGCCTGGTGAGGTTGTGATTTACGATTCGATCCCAGAGCCCGAATTAGAGGCCATTTGATTGTTAGCACTATGGGCGAGGCTTCTCGCCCTTCACTCGTCGGCTCCTAGAGTGTCTTTTTCAGGCGGGTAGTCACCCAGCACCTCGCTGATGTGATGAAAAACTTTTCGACCATCTTTCGCGATCGTTAAAACTCCGCCAAGTTGCCAAAGGTCACCCATGCCCTCTTCGTACTTTTGGGGTAAGTCATGCTTCTTTTTCATCCTTCTTGCATTCAGAATGGCTCTTGGGCCGGTGCTAGCAAGAAAGCCTCTTTTAAAGCCAGCCGCTTTGAAGGCAGAAAGAGAAGGGTTGGTGAAAACTGGCGCAGCTTCGATGCCAAGGTCTTGCTTAAAGCCTCGAATAAATTCGCTATTGCCATTGCTAATAAAATGCAATTTGGCACCTTTGCTCTCGTACACTTCTCGCTTCAACCAGAGTTCTTTGGCTTGGGCACGACAGGAGATGCATGCAAAATGTCTGATGAAGACCAAAATGGCGGTATTGTTCTTCCAAAGCTGGTGAGTTAGCAGAGTTTTGCCATCTTCGGTAAAGAGTTCGCACTTGGCGAGTGTCACTAAGTCCATGAAGAAATGCTATCAGTTCAATCGATGTTTTCAACAAGAAAGCAAAGAACCGCTGAGACATAATCTTATGTGCAAAGACTTTAAGATCAGAAAGACAAGAAAAGTAAAACGCTTCGTACCTTCGACCAAACTACTCAATCACTCTTCTTGCCCAGGCAAAGCTATTTTCATAACGGCCATCGATCTGCCTGATCTGAATGGTAGGGCGAGCTGCATCTAGCACTCGGTTATCTCCGAGGTAAATGGCCACATGGCCAATTTCATCTGGCTTGTCTGACTTCCAGTAGAACAACAGATCTCCGGGAAGCAGCTCTTCGTTTTCTGAAAGTTTACGACCGGCCTCAGCAGCTTGGCGCTGAACTCGAGAACTGAAGCGAACACCCAGTGCAAAATTGTAGACCCAAGATGTGAAATTTGAGCAGTCAAGGCCACCCATTTTAGGAATATGACGATGCTCATACTTCAGACCGATCCACTTTTTGGCTGCTGCAAGCACTCTTTGTCGAGACCAGTCGACTCTCACCTCGGGGTTTGGGAATATCACGGCGGGGTAGGGGAGTGGGCAAGGGCCATAAGAGCCACAACAAGACGACCATTGTGAGCGCTCAATTTCAGTCTGGGGCAGCTTCAATCTCTTTTCAAAATCAGAAAGAGGGCTAGAAACTTGAGTGAATGGAATCACTGGCTTCAATTTGAGCTGTGTGCAGTCAAACTTCTTCTTCAAGCCTTCGAGTTTCGATTCGAGCAACCAAGCACTTCGATGTGGATTGGCTTGAGCCGGGAGGGGCAGCGAACTCCCAACGATTGTTGTGAGTGCTATAAATATAAAAATTTGCGACCAGATTCGATTTAACAAGCGGTTCACCTTCCACATAGAGAAGGCAAACTAACACAACCACAGCCCTTGTATCAAAGGCTGTGTGGCAAGAGAATCTTTTGCAAGATGAGCGGGCTCAACTCAAGGCTTAAGCGCCTTGGCTAATGTCTCCAGCGCCTACGATGCGGTCGCCAGGTTCAATTTGGCCTTCAAACTTAGATATGAAGGTGAACTGGTCGTGTTTGTTGAGAATGCCAATAGTTACAAAACTTCTTTGATTCATAGTCTCGATAAGGGACTCGCCTGTCGAGCCAATTAGATCTGAACCTTCTTCAACAGGATGCTCGAGAATGTAAGTGTTGTACTCTGAGCAAAACGAGAGGTCAGCCGTGTAGTAGGGCACTTGATTTGTTACTAGCACGATGTCTCGCGCCACTTCTTTGCCTGTGACTGTGATCGGCTGAACAATCTTATCGGCTCCAATCCTAGTAAGTCTGACTTTTGCGATTTCATCGTTAGTGCGGCAAATGCTAAAAATATCAGGGTTGATATTTTTAGCCGCTACCAATGTGTAGAGAGTGTCAGCATCGCTATCTATGCAAATAACCATGGCTCGGGCTGACTCGATGTTGGCCTCGATAAGTTCATTGTCGTCAGAGGCGTCTCCTTCAATATAAAGATAGCCTTGCTGTTTGATAATCTCACACTTTGTAGGGTCATTTTCTATGACAACGAAATCTTGTTCGGATCGAAATAAATCTTCACAAACGGTTTGTCCCATTCGGCCAAAACCACAAACTATGGTGTGACCTTTGAGCTGCCTGATGGTTTTTAGCATGCGTCGTCTCCTGAGCTCATTTCTGTCTAACAAAGTTGAATTTTCAATCTGCTCTTTTAGGCCGTATGAGAAAACCCCAACACCTGTAAAAATCAATGCAATCGTGAAGATTCGGCCCGGGTCAGAGAGTTCCTGTATCTCTCCGTAGCCGATGGTTGAGATGGTGATGACTGTCATGTACAGAGCATCAAACCAGCTCCAACCCTCGATCAGTGTGTAGCCGAGTGTGCCCGATAGAATTACGCCCGCCATGAGATAGAGAAACTTAAACGACCCCGTGGTGGAGTAGTCTTCTCTGCTCACTTTGTTTTCTCCTGAGATATGGCGAGAATAATATCAAATCGATTCCACATGTCTGAAGATTGTGATCTCGACGCAGGTTTTCGACTTTGAACGCCCACTTCTTTGATCATCTCGAAGTCGGCCTGTTTGGCCTCGGTAGCCATGGCGATTATTCTTTGGCTAGAAAGCCGCCACTCTTTTAGCTCAGCTTTTGAGAGCTTACCTGGTGAGTAATGGGTGAACGTCATGCGAGAGGGTAAGTCTTGTTGATCTAAGATATCAACCACTCGCTCCATAACCTTTTTAGCATCAGAGTCGAGTTTGACTTTACCTTTGTTGAAGAAGTTTGAGAACTTCATCTTCATTTTCAAACGGCCACGATTGATTTCTAAGTCAACAAACTCGTCTAGCCCACTTTTGGTGAGAGCTTCAGTGATTTTAACACCCATGGTTTTAAGCTCGACCTCGTCACGCTTTATTCTTTGCTGCTCGAGCTCGCAAAAATTCTCAAAGTCAGGAGCCAATTGTGGCTGAGGAAAGTCATAGTCTTCTACTTGAACCGCACCTTGCGCAAAGTCTTGTTGAAAGGGGTTGTTCGAAGTTACAAAGTCAATGTATTGACCATTTGATTGCACACCAAAGGCGTTACGGATTGAGCCTACGGCTTTTTTGAACTTCACAACGTCCATTTCGGCAAAAGAGAGGAGTAGAACGAAAAAGGTAAGAAGTAGTGACATCAGATCGGCAAATGTCACAATCCACCCCGGTGCTCCTCCTCCTTCTTTCTTCTTACCCATCTACTTAGTCCTATGCAGCTTTGGCTTCACTAGCCTTCAGAAGTTCATCTTTTTCTTCAGCAAACTTGTCACGATTCTTGAGAGAGAGGTAACTCACGAGAGATTCTTCAACAATCATGGGAGAATACCCTTTACCGATAGCATGAATGGCATCAATACAAAGAGTGTTTAAAAACTCCTCTTCGTTGGCTCGAAGGCTGAGCTTGTCGGCAATTGGCTTGGCAATCATGTTCGATACAATCGCACCATATAGAGTGGTGAGAAGTGCTACTGCCATCGCAGGACCAATAGACTTTGGATCACTCATGTTTGAAAGCATCTGCACCAGACCGATCAGGGTACCAATCATACCCATAGCCGGAGCAACATCATTTAGCGCGTTGAAGATCTCTTGACCTTCTCCGTGTCTATCAGTGGTCGAAATACGGTCTCTGTCCATGATCTGTCTGGCGACATCAGCATCAGTGTTGTCGACCACTAAGCGTACACCGCGTGCCAAGAACTTGTTTGCGACCTGTGTTTTTTCTAGTCCGAGTGGACCGTCTTTCCTTGCAATTTTCGCCAGTTTTACAGCCTCAATGATGATTTCTTCGGGAGTTTCAAGAGTGAAGAAGAAGGCCTTCATTGCAACCGCAACTGCGTTGGTTAGCTTTTGAACACTGAACTTCATGGCCACCACAAAGATGGATCCGACAATCACAATCAGAAATGAAGGTATGTTCACGAAGATGACAGGGCTACCACCGAAAACAATGGCAGCGCCGACAACTGCAAGGCCTCCTATTAGGCCGACGACCGTGGCTATATCCATTACGAAACTCCCAGTTTCTTAATACAAAGAAAAGCAAAACTAGTTTTTTTGCTTTTCCCTTCAAGTTATCTATCGGGTATTCTTCAGGGTTTTGTGATAGCGCGGAGTGAAAAAGGCGCAGAGAGCATCGCGTCAAAAGCGACTTTTGTGGGGCGACATGGGCTCCAATGTGTCGTTTCGGGAAACAGCCAGGCCAATGTCTAGTTGATTAGCAGTTTCTGTCATCTTTTAAGTGGCCTTGCCAATTCAAAAAGGCCTGTCAAAATGAAGGCTTCTTTTTGATATAGCATCTTTCGTGAGGGTGAGCCATGGCTGAAGTTGTAGACACTGACATTTCAAATTTGCCAGAGGGTTTAAGGTTTTTGGTTAGACGGTGCGTCGACATTCTTGGGCAAGAGATAGAAACGGTGTACGGGGCGAAGGTATTTGAACAAACAGAGAGCTTTCGCTCGACATTTAAAAAAATGCGAGGGATGAGCCCAGAGCAAAAGAGACAACCTCTCATTGAGGCCTTTGAGGATTTTGAAGGTCTTAAAGCGAAGCCGATGATGCAGATTACCCACTCCTTCGCTCTTATGATGGAGTTGATCAACCGCTGTGAAAAGGCCTATCGCTCTCATCGTTTAGGCCAACGCTCGCATGAGAAGTTCGCCTCAGCTGGTGAGATCGTCTATGTCTTTACAGCTCATCCCACTGAAGCCCGGTCAGCCAATGTGATTCAGCTGCTAAACCGAGTGGAAGACCTTTGTTTGCTTTGGCTGAGCGAAAAAGACAACTTCTCTCAGCTGAAAGAGTCAGAATTGAGGCAAACGATCGCTTTGCTTCTAAGAGTGAGTCTCTCAAAAACCAAGTCGCCAACTGTGAAAGATGAAGCAAGTTGGCTTTACGATATTATTTTGCATCGGCAGGTGATCGATGAATTGATCACTCTTAACCTCAAAGGCACTCACGTCAGATTTAGGTCTTGGGTAGGAGGTGACAAAGACGGACACCCTTACGTCGACTATCGCTCAACTCTTATGAGTTGGAAGCAATCTCGAAAACGCATACTCGACTATCTTATTGCCGAAATCTCTGAATTGCTCCAGTTGTTGTCATTAACAGATCAACCAGAACTTGAACGCCTACAGATTGGGGTCGAGTTGCTTCGGCAAGAAGCAGTGGCTCTTGGGCCGGTCTCAGAGGGAGATGCAAAAAGAGTAAAAGCTTTTCAGAAGAAGCTGGAGAAGCTCACACTGCTGCATATAAAGGTGACCGGAGAAAAGAGCCCTCAATTGAATAAAATGGCTTTGTTGTTTGAGTTGTTTCCAAGCCTTGTGGTGCCTCTTGAATTTCGTGAAGATTCTGAGGTTGTTGCTGGGGCGCTCAATGATAAATCTGCTGCAATTAATAAGATGTTTAGCACTTTGTCAGACGTGGCTAAGGGAGGGGTTGCAAAAACCTATGTGCAAGGTTTTGTTCTAAGTATGGTTCAGTCTGCCCAAGACATTTCAAGCGGCATACGATTGATGAGAAAACATCTCAAAAACAACGCCATACCAGTCGTACCTTTGTTTGAAACACGAGCGGCCTTAAAAGGTGCAGTCGATATTGTAAATGAAGTTGCTAGTGATGAGCCCGAGTATATCGAAAAAGTTCTTTCGGCTTGGTCGGGCAAGTTTGAAGTGATGTTGGGTTACTCCGATTCAAGCAAGGAAAATGGAGTTTTGCTTAGCCGGATTTTGATCTCTGAAACTCTAGTCAAACTCTCAGAGGTCATCGAGAAGCTCAAGCTTCAGCCAGTTTTTTTTCACGGATCAGGTGGTTCAGTAGAGAGGGGTGGTGGTTCCATTTCAGAGCAAATTTCAGGTTGGCCACCAAACTCGCTTCATACATTTAAATCAACAATTCAAGGCGAGATGATCTCTCGAAATTTCGGCAACCCCATAATCATGAACCGACTGATTGAAAAGTGGCAACGAGAGTCGGCAAAACACCAGAGCTCTTGGAAGAAATCTGATTTCTCTTCCCTTGGCAATCTGGCAGAAGAGGTTTCTGAGAAGTATCGCGACCTCGTCGCCAGTGATTGGTTTCGTAAGGTCGTGCTGCAGGCCACCCCTTATTCGTTTCTAGATAGGCTAAAAATCGGCTCTCGCCCCAATAAAAGAAATAAAAATCAAAATGAATTCAAGATGAGAGCTATACCTTGGGTTCTCTGCTGGACTCAGACTAGATCTTTGATCCCGGTATGGTGGGGGCTCGGAGCTTTCTGGAGTTCTGCGAGCGAGCAGCAGATGAGAAGGCTTGTCGAGCAGGTGGGTGAGTCGAAGTTGCTGAGGTCTTACTTTAAGGTTTTGGGCTTCAGTCTTGAGAAAGTAGATCTTTCGATTCTTAGTCTTTACCTGTTTCAGAACCTAGATAAAGCTGAAGCCGGAGAGGCTTATGCAAAGATTGAGAAAGAGCACTCAGGAGCCGTCGCCTTGTATGATATGGTGATTTCCAAGTTTCCCGAGCTTTCACCTCCAGCTTGGTTAAGTGCAAGTATTCGGGTGAGATCACCAAATATCGACATTCTAAACTTTGCTCAAATTGTCGCCGTCAAGACGCAAGATATGGAGCTTCTTAGAGAAGCTACCACTGGCATTGCATGCGGAATGCTAACAACCGGCTAGCCGATACTTAAAACCAGTTATCTGACTAGCTTTGTCTTTTGCTAGATTCTTCTTTCTTGGCTTGTGCCTTGACCCATTTTGTATAGGTATCTGTGAGGTCAGAGATCTCGCAATAGGTTTTAATGTAGTCATCCATGTTGCGCTCGACACTGAGTTGAAGCAGGCGCTCGAGCTTGCACTTCTTATCGAGCATTTCTGCTAAGGCCTGCGATGAGATGTATTTGTAGATAGCTTGTTGGCGGGTGCCGCGTAGCGGGTGAGTCATAGATCTTACGTCTTCGGGGAATGGCTGCGAGGCCAGCCACGTGTAGTTCACAGGCTTTTTCTTTGCAAGATGATTAGCCAAGCCCTCTTCAAGCCACTTCGGAATAGAGCGTTTGTACTTTTGAAATGAAATAACATGCACCAGCTCGTGAGTAAAAATCTGGTCAAAGTTCTCTTTCGTAACTTTAGGGCCCAGATAGATTCTTTGGTTTTTCTTAAAGGTAACTGCTCTGACTGCAGGCCCAAGATTGTGCGAGGCTTCAAAGCTGTCTTGGTCTGAGTACCACTTCACGTTCACTCTGCGAATGGTCCACTCTAGATCACGCTGAATGCGTTGAGTGATCTTATCAACTCTGTTCATGGTTAGCCATTCAGGCGCAGGGTCCATCACTATGGCATTGGTCATAATCTTTTTAGCAAAACTAGATTGTGGTAAAGCAGTAACAACTAAAAAGAGTAAGGTCATTAGAGCTCGCGTGATCATTAAGCAGGCCTTTCGTTCAGACACCAATTGAAGACCCTAAGTTTATCTGAGTCACTCGAGCAGACAAAGCCTTTGTATGTTCAGCCTGCTGTGCAGGTCGTTATTTGCAGCAGGCGACTAAAAACAGGGGTTGACTCGGCAAGTCGTGGTTTCGTAGTTAGTTTGTCTCGGATCGAATGCGCTTAAAAACAGCAGGGTGACCCACGGGGGCCTCTGCGATCATCCATCGGTCTCCAGGTAGGGGGGCACTCTCCCGATTGTGGTACAGCCGCTTCCACTTGCCGGTGGGAAGGTAAACCTTCCTCTGTCTAGAGCCGGCCTCCATGATGGGGGCAATCAGGTAATCGCTACCCAAAAAAAACTGGTCATCAATATCATAGCAGAGTTTGCAGTCGGGGTTTTCGAACCAAACAGGTCTGACAGCTGGCCAACCTTTTTCTGCAGCTTCAGTGAAAACGGATTTTCTATACTCGTGCAGTTTTGCGAACTCCTTGCTCCAGTAGGCAAAGGCTTTTGCGATTTTCTCATTGGTGTAAACCTGAAGGCTTTCATCTGGTAAATTGCCCTCGTGAGTTCGCAGAAGAGTTGTGAATGTGTTCATCTCTATCCACCTGAGAAACAGCTCTTCAGTTCTCATCTGGCGTATCAAAGGCAGATTTATAGAAGTGTATCCACCTGTATCGCTATGATTAAAGCTAATGCCTGACAGGCCTGAACTCAAAATAGCGATCAGCGAGGAGTGTAAGCCATCAAGCTTGTCCCAGTTGGTTAGCTGATCGCCAGCCCAGAAAAGTGTTGCGAATTCGGGCGACTTTGTGAATCCACTTCTATGAAATGAAACAAGTTCTTTGTCAGCAAACTCATCTATCACCTCCCGGTTTAATTTCGTCCAAGCGACCGAGTACGAATTGTGAAAGCTTTTGGGGGCTCCATCGTAAAGGACTGAATCAGTAGGTAGGGCCTCTGCGAAATCTGCCATCCAGCCAGAGAAGCCATTTTTAACGAGCTCTTGTCTGATAATGGCCTTCAGCCAGGCAACGGCTTCAGGGTTGGTGAGATCAACAAGGCCAGCGTCAAATGACGTGATTTGAATGCGAAGATCTGTACTGTCAGCACTTTTAACAAAGTATCCGAGCTGTTTGGCCTGCTCATGATAATTGAATGCCTGATTTGGTGAAGGCTCTGTCAGCATTGGGTTGATGTAACCAAGAGTTCGAATACCAGAGGCGCTCAACTCTGACCTGAATCTCTCCCAATCTTTGTAGTGTTTGCGGTGGTGGCTCCAGTTCCACCAAAGTTGTTTGCCAATAGATGTTTTTCGTTGGCCAACCCAGTCTTGCAGCCAAAGGCTCGAGATCGCTGCGCCATGCTGAGTGAGCTTTTTAAGTTTTGACCTGACCTTATCAGTGCCGCCTTGTAAGCCCACCATAGCTGATCGATGAATCCAGTCTGGCAGTGCCTTCATGCGCCCGGTATGTTCTGTAACTTGAGTAAGCAAATTTTTTGGAGAGCTCGCTCTCATTGCAATGACTTCTAGTTGTTCTCCGAACACGTCGATGACGATTTCACTCGAGTTTGATAGGTCGAGAATTGAGAGGTCAGTCGCATTCCACAAAAAACCCCTCGATTCACTGCTAATTAGGCTTGCTGAGCTCAAGTATGTGGTGAAGGCATCTCCTCCTGAAGAGGCAATGAGGTTTAGCAAAAATGTGAGAGGTTGCAGGCCGCGCCCGATACCTTGTTCTGATATCCAGATGGGTATTTTATGACCGTTAAGCTTCAGATGAGTGTACTGAGCACCAGCACCGAAGAACAATTCAGACTCTCTTGAACCAAGCCTGATAAGTAATCGACTCAGTTTAGGTTGGCTAGTAAGTGAAAGCCTCAACTCGCCGGCATCAGACTCTACAGCCTTCAGAGTCCATTTTGAATTTTGACCTTGGCAAGTTAATGACCCAGATAGTGTTAAGCCCGCAGGTAGCCTTTTGAGGCTTTCATAGGTTTGAGTTTCACAAAGCCGACTCTGCTTGAAATTGAACCTAAAGGAGCCACGCGACTCCGTGGCGGTGTAGCCTTCAAGGCTGCCAGTTAAAAATGCCTCAGTGAGATCAACCGACAGGATCTCGCCATATTCACCCTTAACCCTTAACTGCTTATTGTCGGCAGAAAAGTGAAGCTTGTTTGTCTCAAAGTCGAGGTTTGAGGAGGAGCTAGATTTGTACTCAGGAAAGTTCCGCTCTAGGTCTGCAGGGGTTGAGCCCTTTGTCAGAGTCAGGGTGCAGATTGCCAAAATGCAGACTAGGGAAACGAGCAAGACGTAGCGGATCATAACAGCTCAATCACTTTAGAATGAGTTGAGAGCTGTTTTCAAGGGTAAATGTCAGTTGACGCTTTGTGGGTTCTGACTAACTATGGTGGCAATAGGGAGGCTTTATGCAAGATCTATCGATACTGTTCGCAAGAGTTTATTTCGGCTTAATGATGCTGTTTGCCCATGGTTGGCTAAAGCTTGGTATGGACCCTTCGACATTTCCTGATCCCTTTGGGCTTGGTGCGGTGCCTTCCTACTGGCTTGCCGTCTTTGCAGAGGTTGCTTGCTCGGCGATGGTTGTAGTGGGCTTGTTTACAAGATTAAATGCGATCCCACTCATCATCACTATGGCAACTGCGGCCTTCGTAATTCATGGTAATGATCCTTTTTCGAAACAAGAGTTTGCCTTGATGTATGGAGCGGGTTTTGTGGTGGTATTCTTGAGTGGAGGTGGCAAATACTCTCTGCAAGAAGTTTTAGGTTTGTCATCAATCAAGCCATTGGCTCGCTTTTTAATGAAGTAAAGCCTTATGAGCCGAGTCGACTGCGATATCGTTTTTTTGTCTTACCGTGAAAGCAATGCAGAAGAGAACTGGGTCGAGCTGAAGAAGCGGTTTGTCTCTGCCAAAAGAGTGCATGGTGTTGCGGGCATCTACGAGGCGCACAAGAGAGCCGCAGAATTGAGTGAAACTGAATTTTTCTTCTTGGTCGATGGTGATAATAAGATTTTGCCCAGCTTTGACTTCGACCTAGGCGAGCTTGAGCCGAGGGCTGATACTATCTATGTCTGGCGCTGCCTGAACCCAATTAACAACCTAAAGTATGGCTACGGGGCGGTAAAGCTTTACAACAAAACCTTGTTGGTTGAAGAGCGAAAGGGGTTTCGAGATCTTGCCACAACTGTGGCAAGGCACTACCACATTGTGCATGAGTTGGCCTCTGAGACCCATTTTCACGCCTCACCAGAAGAGGCCTGGCGTGGGGCTTTTCGCGAGTGCGTGAAGCTTCAGTGTCAGGTTCTTGAGAATTCTAATGATCTGCATTCAAAGCAAAGACTCGAGACATGGTGTGAGTACGCTGATGCCAATGTTGTGAATGCGGCTTGGGTGTTAAAGGGCGGGCAGATGGGCAGGGCCTACGCTCTCGAGCTCAATGGTGACCTAGGCAAAGCCAAGGCTTTGATTAACAATTTCGATAAACTCTCAGATCTGTGGAGGCAAACAGCGGGGCCCGAAGGCTCCGCCTTGTCTTAGTACTGGTAAGTGATGCCGGCGGTGACCCAGAATGGAGCTCCAGGTCTGGCGCCAAAGGGTCTAAGTGATACGACGTATTCTTCATCGGTAAGGTTTTGAATCTTAAGGTTGCTACTCAGCTTTTCTGACCAATTGTAAGTGCCGTTAAAGTTAAGTGTTGAGTAGGAGTCGACAATTTGCCGGTCTTCGGCGACGGCCTGGTCGAACATACGCGATTGATAGTTCCAGGTTAGAAAACTCGACCACTTTGCAGTCTTTACCCCTAGCATTGCTGAGGTCTTCCACTTCGGAATGTAGGGGAGAGGGTCGCCTCTTTCAATTTCGCCAGTGCCCCAAATTTTGTTGGCAGAGGTAATACCATCAGCGAAGCGAGCTTCTGTGTAGGTGTTTGTAAGCTGCATCGGGAAACTCATGCCTTTTGCTTTGTACTCAAAACCTATTTGAGTCTCTACCCCTGAGATTTCAACCTTTCCACTATTGAACTGCTGATCAAGGTCTGTGTTGGTGCAACCGGCAGAAAAGGTGCAAGTGCCGAGCAGGTTCTTATAATCTCTTTAGAACCCTACGACTTCGACATACT
>JABSOQ010000158.1 GCA_013216195.1 Bdellovibrionales bacterium | reverse complement strand
ACCTTCTCCCAAACAGACGTGAAGTGTAATTGAACTTGTACATCCTTCATCCGTTGTGATAGCAAGTGTTACTTCGTAGATACCTTCTTCCGCATAAGTATGTGTTGGGTACTGTTCTGTGCTAGTATTACCATCCCCAAAGTCCCATTCCCATGCTACAACATTGCCAATATTTGCAAATGAGAAATCTTCAAATAAAACGGTTAATTCATTATCAGTTGGAGTCATAAAGAAGTCTGCATAACAATCGAATCCAGAATTGCCATCACAGTCAACGAAATCTTCTTCTGTATAACCTTCAGCCTGCACACCGATACGGAAGGCCTGAAACTTCGGGTTGATCTTATCACTTAAGATGCCTTTGGGGTTAAAATCGCCTTGCACGGTCACCATCGCTGAGGTCATCGGCTTGCCTGCTGCGGCTGCCTCGGCCTCGTAGACAAACAGTGCACAGGTAGCAAGCGACGACAACAACATGTCTGCAGGGTTTAGCTCTTGGTTCGGACCTTTCAATGGAGGCACAGAATCAACTATCATGTAATTACCGCGTGGGCTTGAGACCAAACTTCTACCGTAGTCAGAAGTCAACTTGGCATTAACAGTAACCTCCGCCATCTTGGGTGAGGCCTTTTCAGCGGTTGCACAGCCAAACACGAGTACCGACGAAAGAGCCAACAATGTTGATTGAATCAAAGATCTTTTCATTTTCTTTCCTACCTTTATTTAAATAATGTATCCCACCAAGTTTAAAACATGCGCTACAACCATCAAGAAAAACTCAGCCCGACTAGACCAGAACCGGTCGCGCAATTGCGATTGAAAACTGCCTAAGGGTCTGATTCATTTAGTAGTAGGCGCGGAACTCGAAACCGCTAAACAGATCATCACGCGTGCCCAGCTTTGTTCGAGCATGCTCGACTCCAAACACGGCTCGACAGCTCCCCCCAACCCGAACCCCAATTGCCGGATTAGCAGTGCGCCCCCAAAAGTTTTGGTTGTGGGTGTAGGCAACCGTTCCATCAAGAATGATCAAGCCTTTGTAGAAATTGAATAGGTAAAAGAGTGTGTGTCGGCCGGCATCGGATCTCACGTCGTTGAACAAAAAAAACGGAATCAGCAAGTACCTCATCGCCCCAATCTTGCCTGAAGTTGTGTAATAAAAGCCACTACGATACTGCGTTGAATCTGCCGCCGAAGAGGCGAAATGCTGGCCAACCAGACCTAGGCCACCGTAATGGGGTGTGAATAGGTGCTGAGCGGCACCAAAAGTTGCAAAGTCGTAATTTGGCTCGATGTCATCTGTAGCACTGTTAAACAACAGTGAGCCAAACAAGTAAGACCCTGCCGGCCCATGTATACCGTACTGAATCTGTCCAAATTCGTTGATCCCATCTGTTTGCGCTGCTCTTAAGAATGTAAAAGCTTTTGGAGTCACCGAGTGGCTATAATCGGGTGCCTTCTTGGCTGGTGGCTCAACCTTCATCTTGCTTTGTGAAGACTCGTTTTCCCACTCCTCACGCCATTGCTTTTTCCATTTCTTTTTCTTGGCCTTGAGCCATCGCTTAAGCTTTGCCCTGCGAGCGGCTCGCTTCTTAGCTAACAGCTTCTTTCGAGCCTCAAGCTTCTTTCTCTTAATCGCCTCAGCATCAGACTGAGAGGAATCAGAGAAATCATCGAAGCCATCAGATTCTGATGAAGATGCCGACGCTTTAGAGCCCGAGCCCTTTGCCGATTTTTCTGAACTGGCATTATTCTTCTCGGTAGCTTGATTTTCGGGCTCGCTCGAACTGAAGTCGGTTGCTGTGCCCGGTGAGGCGCCATCATTTTGTGCCAAATAAATTGACTGGTTCATGACCTGAAGCTCAAAAGTGTCACTGGCCTCGACAGCCCAGCCGAAAGTCGTGCAAAGAAGAAGGCCGAATAGAGTCGTAAATCGAAAGTGCGAGATCACAGTTGCACGAATCAAGTTGCCCATCTCTATAAGTTAAATGACCAACAATAAACCCACAATCGTATTCGCTTATGTCGGGCCCTCAATAGGACTATTGCCTTGTAAAGTAACCCAATCTTAAGGCTCAAAAACGAGGCAAGCACTACCCATGGCTTCGAGTTGCACCGCCATCAATAATCATAGTTTGTCCAGTGACATAAGAAGCTCTCTCAGACATCAAAAACGCAACAACGTCGCCCACTTCTCTTGGTCGCCCCGGTCTCTTGATAGCTGTCAGGCCTGCAACGTAGTCATGAGTGAATTTCAGCTCTCTCATTCGAGGTGTGTCGATGTAGCCTGGGCAGATGACATTCGAAGTGATACCGAATTCGGCATACTCAAGAGCAATTGCCTTGCAGAAACCTAACAGACCAGCTCGCAGACCGTTCGAGGTCATCAACTTGTTCATCGGCTCAACACCTGCTATCGACGAGATCATAGCGATTCTGCCAAATTTTTGCTCTTTCATATGTGGCAAAACCACATTAAGAGCATCAACGACACTCATCCAGATACTCTGAAAGTCTTTCTCCCACTGGGGATTACTGATGTCTTCAAAATTGCCTGGAGCAGGGCCTCCAGTGTTCGTAAGAAGTAGGTCGACCCCTCCTAGCTTCTCGATCGCTTGCTCGCAGGCCAACCTGCCACCATTTTCTTTCGAAAGGTCACAAACTACGGTTCCAAAAGCCCCAATCTCGGCTTTTACTTGCTCAAGCCTCTCTTCGTTTCGCGCACAGATCACAACTTGAGCCCCCTCTTCAACCAATGCCTCAGAGATGGCACGGCCAAGCCCCGTGCTGCCGCCCAAAATAATTGCTCTTTTGCCTGATAGTCCTAAATCCATGATGTCACCTCCGTGCCTCTACAAATGATGGTTGAGAATGAGAAATCAAGTCAACAGACCTAGACCTTGAATTCGCGCCACATTTTTGATTTTTGCGAGTTGTTATCTCGTGCATCAGCCAGAGACTTAGATCTATGCTGAAATTGAGTGGTCTTTCAACGTGCGGGTTAACAAGCAATGAACTCAGATAAATCCTCTTCAAAGATTTCTAAGATAGAGCGCTACCGAGAAAATATTCTGTCTATCTCTTGGGACATGTCTGCCGTTTGCAACTATAGCTGCTCATACTGTGATCCCTGCTACCATGACGGAAGAGACAAAATGCCAAGCTGGGAGGCTACCGAGAATTTTTTTAAACAGATTCGGGAGCAAGCCCGCGGCAAACGAGTTTGGATCGAAATGAAGGGCGGCGAACCGACTTTGTGGAACGAGCTCGAGCAGTTTTTAGACTTTTGCAAACAGCAAGATAACTGGGATATCAATCTCGTCTCCAACGGCAGCCGAAGAGCAAAATGGTGGCAAGACAACTACCAAAAGCTTTCAGCCATCACACTTAGCTTTCATGCTGAAAAGGCAGAGGTTGAACACTTTCGTAGCGTGCTAGACGAAATTGGCAGAAGCTACAAAGCCTCAGTGCTCGTGTTGATGCTGCCTAACAGGTTTGAAAAGTGTGAAAACGCTATCGAGTCTTTGAGGTCAGAATTTCCGTATGTTCAGAAATCTCCAATTCTTATCATGGACCCATTCAACGACAATCAAATTTACAATTACTCGGCTGAGCAAAAAAACAAGCTCGCAGATCTTCGAAAGTGGAGAGCTCAAATAGACAAACTGCCTGACAACTTTCAACATGTGCCAACACCAGATTTGTGTAAGGTATTCTACGATAACGATCACAACGAGCCGAGAACAGGTGGAGAGATCTTAAAAAGCCAAGGGCTAAATCGCTTTCGTGATTGGGAGTGCCAAGCCGGCATAGAGAGACTCCACATTTCTACAGACGGCACAGTCTTTCGTGGCCAATGCAAAAACAACGGGAGCATTGGCTCAATCTATGATGACAAGTTTGATTTGCCCACTGAGCCTACGATCTGCAGTTTTGAAACCTGCCACTGCAACCCTGAAATATGCATATCTAAGGCTCCGCAAGAGAAACCAAAAGCAACCGAGATCACCATCTAGGTAAATAGATATTAGTCGGTTTTAAAGACTACATCTTAGCAGACAACTAATTTGTGGCTTTTCACTGAGCCTTCGACAGACAAATGCTGCAGCGACCACAAGGCTCAGCCAGCTTCACCCCAAAATAAGAATAGATCGTAGGTTTTCGGCATTCGTCTGACTGTTTGAACAATTCAACGAGTTCATAGAGCTTTTGATTTTGAGCCTTAAGATGATTTGAATGTCGATCTTTAGCGAGAAACTCTTCAGGAATCTCGCTGAGAATTTGAATCGTCTTCGGGCTCTTGTTTTGCCAGCTGATCACATCCCAACGCTCGAGCAAGTTCAAGCAAGTCTCAACTCGAAAGTCACGGCGATTGTAGAAGTTCATTTGCTCTCTGAGAAACTCTGGCCCCTCAATCTTAAAGCGATCCAAATTGCGCTTGATAAGCTCAAAACAATGAGAAATGAACCCAGGGTCAGGCTTTGCCCACTTGATGAAATCCATCTGAATGGTAATGTCATCTTCATCGAACAGAGCCCAGCAGTGTGCAGGCTCTCCATCGCGGCCTGCCCGCCCTACCTCTTGAAAGTAAGCTTCAATAGAGCTCGGAACCTCTGCATGAATCACACTTCTTACATTCGGCTTGTTCACACCGAGACCAAAAGCAGGGGTCGCCAATATCAGGGCGTCGTCAGACTTTAAAAACTCGTCTTGCTGTCGCCGGCGAACCTTGTCTGGCAGTTGCCCGTGATAGGTCAAAGCCTGTAGACCGAGCCGTTGCAGCTCGTACTTCACTTTTTCAAGAGTTGAAACCAGAGAAAAGTACACGATCATCGGCCCCTTTATCTGGTGATAACGGCCAAAGATATTTCTGACTTTGTCTTCCGTGCCATAGACCTCTTCAACATCTAGAACAAGGTTAGGCCTCTCAACACGAAAGCGCGTGGTCTCATCAGCCACGCCCGATTGCACCAAACTGTCATCTTGCACTTTCTTGGTTGCCGTGGCTGTAACTGCCATTGTTAGAGGGTTGCCCATCAGCTCGCGAAACTCTTTGATTCTAGTATAGTCTGGTCGAAAATCATGTCCCCACTCAGAGACACAATGCGCTTCGTCGATCGCCAGCAACGAAACTTCATTTTGGCTGAGAGCCTGCAAGAAATCGTCTTTGCGAAACCGCTCGGGAGTCACATACAGAATTCGAATTTTACCCTGCGCCAACCGCTGATAGCGCTTCTGCCTTTCTCCGGGCTTCAATGACGAATTGATGAATTCGGCATTCAGGCCTGATTTTTTGGCGGCATCCACTTGATCTTTCATAAGAGCAATCAAAGGCGAAATAACCAGGGTCATGCCCTTCATCATCACTGCAGGTAGCTGAAAACATAGGCTCTTGCCCTGCCCGGTAGGCATGATTACGAGGCTTGATTTACCGGCTAAAGCATGTTCGATGACCTCTCGTTGCTGCCCCCGAAAGCTGTCGTGCCCAAACTGTCGCTTCAGCACCTGCTCTATAGTCTGTTGTGACTCCAATTTTGCTCCTAGCAGAGCGATCAAGTCGCCCTCATGCCCGCACCCAAATCATTGAGATCTATGGGTATTTTGAAAAAAAATTCACTCAAATTACCACTGCTGACTCAATTCTAGGCCCACAAGCAGCGGCCTCACCAAATTCTGACAGAATTGGTAAGAAATCGAGCTCAAATCCCATCTCGACATCATATTGTGGCGAGAATCGATTTGATGCGATCTGCGGCCTGTGTTAAGCCATTATCTTTCTGAAAACAAGGAATGAAATTGCGCGCTTACCCCTTCAGGTAAATACGCGAGAACACACACAATAGAACACTATAAGGACAAAAAGCATGGCAAAGGGTTGGAACCTAGAAAAAGTGAGAAACATTGGAATCTCTGCCCACATTGACTCGGGCAAGACAACTTTGACTGAGAGAATCCTTTTCTACACAGGTAAAATTCACGCGATTCACGATGTGCGTGGAAAAGATGGTGTAGGAGCAAAAATGGATTCCATGGAGCTTGAAAAAGAGCGTGGAATTACGATTCAATCAGCTGCTACGGCCGTGACTTGGAAAGATATCGACATCAACATCATTGATACTCCCGGCCACGTGGATTTCACTATTGAAGTTGAGCGTGCCCTTCGAGTTCTCGACGGTGCGATTCTCGTTCTTTGTGGTGTGGCTGGTGTTCAATCTCAGTCGATCACAGTTGACCGTCAGATGAGACGCTACAAAGTTCCTCGGGTTGCTTTTATTAACAAACTCGACAGATCTGGTGCTAACCCATTTAAGGTAACTGAAGCTCTTCGCGAGAAGCTTCGTCACAACGCGGTTTTGATGCAGCTTCCAATCGGTTTAGAAGATGGCCACAAAGGTGTTGTTGATCTTGTGAAAATGAAGGCTTTCATTTTTGAAGGCGACAACGGTGAGAATATCGTTGAAAGCGACATCCCAGCTGACATGCTCGAAGATGCTAAGAAGTACCGCCACGATCTTATCGCAGCTGCGGCTGATTTTGATGACGAGTTGGGTGAAAAGTTCTTGATGGAAGAAGAGCCAACTGAAGAAGAGATCCAGAGAGCGATCAGAAAAGGAACAATCAACCTTGATCTGACTCCTGTTTTCATGGGTTCTGCCTATAAAAACAAAGGTGTACAAAAGCTGCTTGATGGCGTTGAAGATTATCTTCCGTGCCCAACAGACGTAACCAATGAAGGTCTTGATCTCGACAAAGATGAAGCTCCTCTTGATATCCCGACTGATAAAGACAAGCCACTTGTTGCGTTGGCGTTTAAACTTGAAGATGGTCGCTTTGGTCAGCTTACGTACATGAGAATTTACCAAGGCACGATGAAGAAGGGTGATTTCATCTTCAACACGAGCCAAAACAATAAAAAGGTGAAAATTCCAAGAATCGTAAAAATGAACTCTGATGAGATGATCGATATCGAAGAAGCCGAAGCCGGTGATATCGTGGCCCTATTTGGTGTTGATTGCGCCTCTGGTGATACTTTCACCGATGGCAAAGTGAACATCGCGATGTCTTCAATCTTCGTACCTGAAGCTGTGATCTCTTTGGCAGTTGAGCCGAAAGAGAAGTCAAAAGCAGGTAACTTTTCAAAAGCTCTTCAGAAGTTCAGAAAAGAAGATCCAACATTTAGAGTTCACAGAGACGAAGAGTCTAACGAGACCATTATCTCTGGTATGGGTGAGCTGCACCTTGAAGTTTACATTGAGCGTATGAACCGTGAGTTTGATTGTGAAGTGGTTGCTGGTCAGCCTCAGGTTGCTTACCGTGAATCAATCGGTGGCGAATCTGAGTACGACTACACTCACAAAAAGCAAACTGGTGGTGCTGGTCAGTTCGCGAAAGTTGTTGGTAAAATGATTCCTCTTGGAGCAGATAACCCAGACAAAACTTACGAGTTCACAGACAACATCGTTGGTGGTCGTATTCCGAAAGAGTACATCCCAGCTGTTGACAAGGGCTTCCAAGAGCAGATGGCAAAAGGTGCCTTGATTGGCTTCCCGATTGTTGGCGTGAAAATGGAGCTCGATGATGGTGCTTACCACGATGTCGATTCATCTGAGATGGCGTTCCGAATTTGTGCTATGGCAGCCTTTAGAGAAGCTTACATGAAAGCGAACCCAATCGCTCTTGAGCCAATGATGAAGCTTGAAGTGTCGGCTCCAGAAGAGTTCCAAGGTGCAGTTATGGGCCAAGTGAACCAAAGACGTGGTATCATTCAGGGTTCAAGCTCAAACGAAGGCTTTTCAACTGTTGAAGCTGAGGTGCCGTTGAGCGAGATGTTCGGCTACTCAAACGACTTGCGCTCGAACACTCAGGGTAAAGGTGAGTTCACTATGGAATTCGCTAGATACGCTCAAGTTCCAAAGAACATTCAAGAAGAGCTTATCAAAGAGTACGAAAAGAAAAGAGCTGAAGAGAACAAGTAAGTTTCTCGAAATAGCTTGAACGAAAAAAGGAGCCTTACCAGGCTCCTTTTTTTGTGGGGCAACAGAGTCATTGCACGATCGGCTTAATCAATTCGAAGCCTACCATCTTGCCGGGCTCAATTAGCTCCCGCCTCCAGCCCTGCTCTGTTAAATCCATGATAAGGTCGCCGTAGACCTCGAGAAAACGATCTTTCTGGGCAACTGAGTCCATAAGAAAGATCACCTTTCCGCCTGGCTGCACCCAACTAATTAGCTCTGGTATCGCCTGCTGAAAACCGG
>JABSOQ010000157.1 GCA_013216195.1 Bdellovibrionales bacterium | reverse complement strand
GCCTTTATGGTGTTCTCGGCCGAGAGATTTCAGTCACAGTTTGATTCAGATGACTTTGCGAGTGGGCAAAATGCAAGACGTTTCGATCTTGTTTTCAAGCCGATAGAGTACTTTCAGTTGGGTGCGGGGGGTATCAATCAAAGAGAATTTATTAATGCTCCTCTTCTGCTTTCGAACCGGGCTTTTCCAGGTGTTTATGAGCAGATCAATATCGGTTGTGATCACACTGGTGATTTTTGCAATGGTGTTCAATTAAGAGCTGGTCAGTATTTGCCTACTTCTCGCTCGTTTGATACCGACCGACAAGAAAAAGAAGAAGACCCGTTCTTAAGTGTCATTGGAGCCAAGCTTCAGTTGACCCCAAACAAGCATGTTGCCTTTTCGGCCCATTACCAAAGTTTTCGCTACGAGAACCTTCCTTCAGTGGTTGCGTTTAGAAGCCGAGTTCGAGGTAACACCGTGCTTGGAGAAACGGCACCCAACAGCTTGTTTGCTTTTGATTATGCAGGCTATATAGTGGGTGGGCAGATCGATCTAAGGCCGACGAGTTCAGTGTCTGTGAAGTTCTTGTTTCAGGCTATTGAGAATGAAGCCGCACCTGAGTCTGTAAACTCAGGCCGTATTGCGAGCATTCGACCTGAGATTCGCTATGGTGAGACTGTGTTTAAGCCTTTTGCTGGGGCTTATTACAATGAGCCCGATACAGCTCCTGGCTTCTATAGTATGGGTGATTTGGGTCATAATAATAGAGAGGGCTCGTTCTACGGTCTCGATATCGATTTCAATCGCTACAACTTCCGTTTGAGATCGCAAATTGTACAAGCTAACCTTATCAACGAAGACGAGTTCAACTTTCAAACAGATCAGACCTATGCGGCCATAACCCTGGAGACTTTGTATGTCACGTTCTAGGGTAGTAGTTCAAAAAGGACGAGCATTGAAGTCTTCTGTGAAGGGTGTGACATCTCTAATATGGTTGCTAACAACCCTTGCTATGGTTGGCTGTCTTCAGGGCGACAAAAAGAGTGAAGAAGTCAGAGTCAAAACCTACGGCAAAGACACTGCGGCCTCTTTTATAGTGCCTCGATTTTTCTTAGTCGGTATGCCTTCAGAAACTGAAGAGCCTTGGACTGACGTTGCTGTTGCTAGAAATTACCGCGCTGAGGCTTGTATTAACTTTAGAGCCACTCAGAACCAAGTCATTAGCCAAGAGTTTCAGGTTGAAGATGAAGCCGGGGTTGTTATTCACAAAGGTGAGACCGACGCCAATGGTTGTTTGAGCTGGGGTGAGAGAATCCCTTTTAACTTCTTTGGTGCAGCCAGATTTATGGAGATCGAGAGAACTCTGCGAGGAAGCGGAGTGGTCAGAGGCTATCAGAAGGTCAAGTTTGCACTCGACCCATGGAAAGAGTCACGTGGTGGTACGCACCCTGAATGGGAGTACCTGAACCAGCCGAACGTGACTGAGCAAAGCGAAGTTCCGCCAGAGCTTCTTATCAAGGGCTCAGAGAACGTAGTTAGAGCCCTAAATGCTGGCTTTCAGCATCGTCTTTTGGCCGAAAACGTGAAAGTGAACATTCAGCAAGAGAGAGTTCTCACCGAGGGCGTCGAAGTTTCAATGAACCTTGAGATGAGCCCTTTTGTGCAGCTGAGAAGAATGGATGGCTCGGTTAAGAACTTTTCGTTCAATGAAGGCCAGTTCACAGTTTATGCCAGCATTGTTGGTAAGGGTCTCAGAGGCTACAAGGTTTTTGAGCAAGGCAAGACTGTTCTTCAGCCTGGAGAGCGTGTTCGAAGGTTCATAAATAATAGAGAGACCGGTGATCGTTACCTGTTCGGTCACGAGTACACGCTGTCTGCTGAAGAGCTTCGAGGGTTGGAAGACAAACGGCCAGAAGAGCTCAGATCGCTGGTTGGCAAAGACACCTGGACTTCGGCCGATTCTGAGCACGTTGAACTCTGCCGTGAGATGATCGAAAGCCGTCAGTGGACAGTTCGCACCTCTATGCCAGATGAGAGCCGCTCAGAAGAGTTTGTCGAGTATGTCACAAACGGCAATTGTGGGCCGAGTGTTACCGATGTGAACGGTAACCTTACGCCGATGTTGAAGGCCGATAGTGTGAAGATGATCAATGGTAAGCTTCGGGTTGCTTTTGAGAACTTCAATGTCGAGTATCACAACACAGACGGCAACATGTACTTTGCTCTTCATGTAGTACCTGAAGGTATCCCATCAGATATTTTGACGTCCTTCGCAGCTGTTCACAGGCTTGGCAATTTTAATAACTGGATCGGCACCGAGACACCAATACTGGTTCATGACAACGATGATTTCAGTGATGAGTATGAAGAGCTGATGTTGTCATTGCCTGAGAGAGGTCTTGAAGAGAAAACCAGAGAGTATTATCAGCGCCGAGGCATTCGCAAGCTCCAAGCCTATATGTTCTCGCCGTTGAAGATTGCCTACACCTCTGTGAAGCCTGGTGAGACCGCTACGCAAAGAACGATTGCATACGATATCAACGTTCAGGTCTCGCAGCCCCTTCGTGGAGGCATCCCAGCACAAGACTTGAGAATGTTGATCCGAACAAACGGCTCTTATGATAGAGAATGTATTCACGGCCGTATGCCGATCACACAAGAGCCTTGTGAAATGAAATTTAAAGAGTTTTATGCGGTGCCAACAGATCAGCACGGCCGGGTTGGTTGGCAAGATGAGGTGAGTCACTCTTATTACGAGGTCGAACACTTCATTAGAAAGCCAATCACCTTTGTGGTGCTCTCAGACAAGGCTGAAGAGCGATTTGAAACCACAATTGATGCGGCTATCAACCCTTGGGATCTTTTCGCCACATTTGGCAAAGACGTGCGTTATGACAAGAGTGCCAAGGCTCTTCTTGAAGAGTACGAAGAGTGGGCTGCTGGCGACAGATCTGTACCCTACAAAATTGAGTCAGAGTTTAATGTCGACAAATTTGACTACACAGCAATTAAATTTGATTACACCATAGATGAAGATCTCTCGCTTGAAGTGAGAAAAACAGTTCTCTTCAAGATTGATCCTTTTGTTCAGCGTTACTCATCAATTATTGAGGGTCGCCGAATTGAGAGACTTCGTGACGGTGTTTGGTTGATGAAGGTTGCGATTCAAAAAGACTACCTAGATCCCTCAAAAAAAGGTGCTCAAATTATACGCAATTGCCAAGGTATGCCTGAGTATGTCGAGCCTGGGCAAAAGTTCTATGGCTGGGTTGAAAACTCACATGGCAAGATGGTCTGTGAGCAGGTTGTTGCAGGTGAGTCTCAAGCCGAGTTGACTGAAGAAGAGAAGCAAGCGAGAGCAGCTGATATCTTTAAAGTTGATGAGCGTCATTTCATCACTTTCCAGAAGCGTTTGGTTAGGGTGATCAATGGTCGTATCAACACTCCTGTGACCATGTCGATGCGTGATTTGAGGCTAATGAGAATTCGATCGAATATGGTGATTCAGCTTGAACCCATCGACGAAACCAAACTCGGTGTGGCCAACTGGTTGCGCGAGGTTATTGACAAGCGAGCTCAGATTGAAGAGCGGCTGCGAGATGAGCAAGTATCTTTCTTCTTCTCAGATGCTGAAGAGGCGCTTGAGAAAGTTTTAAACTGGTTCACCCTGGGTGAGACCGAAGATGAGAACGGTGACATTGTAAGATCTGATATTGTTCCCCAGGATGACATTGTTGCTGAACGTGAGCGAGAGGGAGATAACTCAAATTTCAGTCGAGATGACGTGTTGAGAATTTACGATCAGACAGCAGAAATTGAAGGCGTAGAGGGTGACCACGAGAGGTACCAAAGAGGTATTAGAGAGCAAGAAGCTAAGCGCAATTACTGGGAGCAGCGCCGAAACATTATAGATAATTTCATTCGTGACCTTGATTCAGACCTGATCCGTAAGGCCTACTCTGACAACCGACTAGATTTAGTAAACCGCGAGCTATGGCGGGTTGCTGAGTCGGAGGATGGCTTGCGAGATATGCTGATGCCAGTAGACATGAGTAAGTATACTGAGGGTCAGTCTGGCGGCCGCATTTATGGCGATGAGGTCAAGCAACACTACTTCTGGCAAGAGGGCAACCAAGAGATCGACGTCGGTCTGCTTCATGCCATCAACTCGCGATTTCAAATGGATGCTCAAGAGATGGCTCTGAGAAGGCTTAATGACTTCAGTACCGAGTCCCTTGGTGCCGCATTTTCACTCGATCTTTTGGTTGAGCCATTTGAAGTGTCAGGTCTTCGAAAGCGTTCTTTTATCGGTCCGGTTACCTTCTTAATCAACTCTAACGGTTCGCACATTCGACCTACTGACACAATGGCCGAGGTCTTTTGTAAGAACAACTCTTGTCATGAGAGTGGGCCTAAGGAGCGAGCGAGAGAGCTGAAAGACTGGACCTGGGAGGGCGACAAATCGTTCATGTATCGCCGCTTCTACAACTCGGTAAGACACTACTTCAATAAGCACGTTGATGATCTTATTATCTGCAAGCTTGGCGGTATAATAGATGACCCTGGGTTCTGTGGCCCGAATATGCCTTATGATCTAGCCTTTGATGATCAGGGGCAGCCGATTATGAACGCCGACGGCGAGCAAAAAGCTGAGTTCTTAGGCTACGATGAGCTGCGTGAACGCCGTTTAGATGTTTCCTCATTGATTCCAAACTTTTTGGAGCAAAATGATCTGAAGTACGTTGCGATAAATGAGAATGCAGCTCCACTTCAAGCATTTCGCTTTGATGACCCGAACTGCAATGTGAAAACCTCGCATATCGGTTTTGGCGAGACCAGAAGGCGAAATTCAGACTGTTTTTATGACTACTATGATTCGGTGTTGCCAAATGCCAAGGGTCAGAAACGCCCAGTGGTGATTCACCCGCAAGACTTTGTTTCAAAGCTCAATGGTGCCGAGCTGATGTCTGAAGAGGACATCAGAGCTTGGATCAGCAATGTCTATGAGAGAAGCCGAATTCAAGATGAGCAAGATGTTATCGAGCAGGCAAGACTAGCTGCTCGTGATTGCCGAGAAAATAACGGTGGTATGCGCAACCCTGAGTGTGTAGAGCTGTATGAGGCCTGGAGAGAGCTTGCTCCGAGCGTGGGTATTAGGTTCCAACCTGAATATGTTCCGCCAGAGGAGTTGCAACGGCGAGAGGCTGAAAAAGAGCAGATCTTTGAGGCCTTCCAGTCGGGAATAGGTAAAGATGAGTTGCGTGAATTTGTTTACGGCGAAGAGGGTTACGGCCCGCGGGGTGGTAAAGAGCTACTTATTAAGATGTGCTCTTGGATGATCTCAGATCTCATCGGCAAGCTCGAAGAGCAAGACTACATTATGGATGATAGCCGTCGAAAAGACCGCATGATCAAAGATATGTTTTGGACCTGTATTAAGCCTGACACACTAGATTTTCAGCATCCGTTTATTCGTGTTGATGAGAAGATTCGAGTTTATGAAACTGGCGAGTTCCGCTTCAAAGGCGGAAAGTCTATGAACGTTCAGGTTTCTGCCAAAACTGGTATCGATCAGAAAGATGCCGTGGGAGCTGGGCACAGCTGGAACTTGGTCGATATTGCAACAAGAACCACAGGTGGTCTCATTGGTGGAGCTGCAGGCTTCTTTGTTGGTAGCTTCCCTGGGATGATTGCCGGCGGAGCCGTTGGTATGGAGCTGTTCAAAAAACTACCGTCTATTGGCTCCTCAATGGGGTGGGGTTACTCACTGAAATGGGAGTCGGGTGCAGGTAGGTCAAACGGGACTGATTTGAGTTTAGGTACATACCTAGTCATGCAAAATGCGACTTTTGACATTCAGCTCGAAGAGTTTGAGAGATGTGCAGTGCTCAAGTTCGACACGATCAAGCTTCTTGAAGAGACCAGGCTGATGTCGATGATCACGACCAAGAACATTATGCCAGATGATCACTTTCCTTTATCTGAGACAGATGAAGAGCGAGCCAAAGCACAGACCGCTGCAATTGAAAGTGGTGTGATGATTTGTACGGGTGATGTGGAGATACCAGCCTCCGAGGGCAAAATGCCGAAAGCTGTGAGAGAGCGTTACTACTACTTCACTCAGCACTTCACTGAGGGTGACATGCTCGATTCTGGTGATCTCTACAACCACCCTTGGTTGTTGATGCTGCGTGGTCGTCGTGACTTCAATATTTTTATGGCGGGCTTAAACCAGTTTTCGATAAATCCAAGAGCCCATTGGGATATGAGAAAGCCGTGGAAGATGCTCGATATGGCTACTGGTGGTCTGGGTGAGCCAATCACCATGGTCAATGAGTACGAGTGGCCGATTGAAAACATGATTCGAACATACCTTGATGTGACTCCAACCTTTCCGGGGCTTTATACAGCATTGCCAGAAGAACCAAGAGACTTTCCGTGGGGAAGTGCTGCGGCGGATGAGTCGTTCTCAGAGAGAACCTTTTCAGGTATGGGCCATCAGGCGATCTCTGTCGAGATGGGTCAGATGACTCGAGATATGCAGGGCAAAGACCCTGAATGTGCAAAGATCTGTGATTTGGTTGATGGAGAAAAAGTGAATTGTGAAGACGTGAATCAAGGTGGAACAGCATGGTGTGCTCGCATTCCGCTTGATCGCGATAAACTGCGCGAGCACAACATCGACGGGATGTTTGACTTGCCAGCCACAGGGCCTTGATTTGGCTTTGTGATTATGTAGAGAGAAGAAGATTTTGAGAGTCTTTTTGGATTCTCAGTTGCTAAGCCGGTTTGAGAACTCCTTATCTCATTCCGGCTTTTTTTTGCTCTGAAGAAAGTTAACGTTTTAGATTCAGTGTCAGTGTCAGTGTCAGTGTGAGGGTGAGTTTTCGAGTTCTTTTAAAATGTGTTTGGCCACGAACTCGCTCGCGCCCGTGCGAGTTTCAACCTCATTGAAAATGGTCTCTTTGGTTTCGTCAAAGTAATCTGATCGAGTCATGAATTCCTCTAGTGCGTTCTGGAGATCAGCAGGGTTGGAGAACTCTCTTACCGCCATTCCACAAGGGGTCTTGAGATGTTTGAAATCAAGTGCCTCGCGGTTGTTGTGGTGAAAAGGGCCAACCCAGGTGGTGAGTCCGCAGGCTAGTGGCTCCATCACAGAGTGGATGTAACGTTTAAACGAGCCACCAACAAAGGCCGCATCGGCCGACTTGTAAAGATCTGCCAGAACACCAACTTGGTCTATGTAGAGGATGCTGCCGTCTGGTATGGTTTCGTCAGCTGTGTTTCTCCATTCTGAGAACTTAATCAGTGGCGCCTTGCCCCACGAGCAGCGATTCTTTTCGTAGTGACCCATGCCGGGCTCGTGAGGTGCCAATATAAGAGATAGTTTTTTTTGCTTTAAGAGTGATGAGAGCCCTTTGATGAGAGGCGCTTCATCCTCTGGCCAGGTCGATCCGGCGATAAATAAAAGAGTCTCGGGGTTTTCAGTCTTAATTTTTGAGGCAAAATTCGGGTTTTTAAGTCGGTGTAGCACTTGATCAAAGCGCGTGTCGCCGGAGATCACAATAGGTGCGGTGACTCCCATCTCGACGAGGTTCGCTTTGTCTTCGTGGCTGACACAAAAGATGGTTTTCAGCTGGTTCAGTAGAGGTCTTCGCATCATCGCTGAGAAGCCAGAGACTTTGCGTTGAGTGTAAGAAAAAACGTAGGCTGGTACCCCAGTGGCCTTTGCTCTCAGAAGTAGTTCGGGCCAAAAATCAGTACGAGAAATCATGAGGGCCTTCGGCTTTATCGCTTTAAAGAAGCTAAATACAGGGCCAGGCAGGTCTAAGGGGAGTGGAGCGCTGTAGGCTGCTTCATGGCTGGCTTTGATTTGTTTTTCATAACTGGGTGAAAAGTAGCTAACAAATCGAGGTTGTGGGCTCAAGCGCTCTAGCGCTCTTAGAACTGGCTTGGCGTATTCAAACTCGCCACTTGAGGCATGTACCCAGAGGCTACTTGCAGGCACTTCATCATAGCCGGGCTTCATGCGCATCTTTAAGCCCTTGCGTACTTTCTTAGAGAAAGGAAAGGCAATAATCAAAGACACGAGCATGAGAGGGGCCACAATCAGGCGGTAGGCCCACAACCAAGTGGGGACTTTTACAGGCTTGTTTGATATCATCGAGCCATATGAACCCAATTTTTGGGTTTTGACAAGTCGGGGAGAGCGGTCTGTTGAGTTCCTTAAGAGATATGAATACCCACATTAGTGCCTACAGTCTCAGCGATTTGCAGCTTTTCACTGATAAGCTTTCAGCGTCCGAAGAGCTTGAGCAGGTCGTAATGGCTGGCTATGATCTTGCTGATTGGGCCCATCAAGAGCGCGCTCTGACGCCCGTTGCTGAATTAGCTCACCACGCTGTGGGTTGTGTC
>JABSOQ010000156.1 GCA_013216195.1 Bdellovibrionales bacterium | reverse complement strand
TGTTAGACACCATTCGCAAGTACGGTCGGCCTAAAAGTGTTTTTGCCGGCATCATCTTCGGTTTTATCTGTTTTACTTTTGTGTTCATCGGCAACCCAGCAGATATGAGTTTGCAGAGCGGTGGGCCAGCAGCCGTTGTCAATTCGGTGCCAATTCCGGCCATGGAGTTCATGCAACAACTCGAGCAGCTCGAACGGCGCATGGGCGTTGACTTGAAACAGTTTCCAGCCGAGCAGAGGCAGAAGTTTTCGGCTCAAATGAGGCAAAGAGCTCTCGAGACACTGATTCAAAAAGAAGTGGTTTATCAATCAGCTGCTAGCGTGGGTTTGTTCGTTCCAGATGAGCAGTTGAGAGATGTGATTCAAAATTATGACGCATTTCAAGAGGACGGGCGTTTCCGTCGAGAGCGATACGATATGTATCTCAACGCCACTGGCAAATCACCACAGGCTTTCGAAGAGCAAATCAGAAAAGATATCGCCGTTCAGACTTTGCAAAACTTGTTCGTCGTGGGTTCAGTTCCTGTTCAGGGCGAAATCACTCTCGCATCTGAGCTTAAAGGTCTCAAACTCAACGTTGAAGTCGCCAGCTTTGAAAAGCGGCAGCTCGAGAAGGGCATAAAGCTTTCGGCGAAGAAAAAAGCGGCCTTCCTTGCCGAAGAAAAGAACATGCAGGTGGCTCAGTCTTACTATCAAGGTAATATCGCGAAATACGAGAAGAAAGAGCGTGTGAAAGCTCGTCACATATTGGTAGCCGCACCAAGAGAAGACAGCTCTGCTGTGGCCAGTGCCAAGGAGAAACTCGCCAAAATCAGCGAAGCTTTAAAAACTAAAGACTTCGCTGAGGTTGCCAAAGAGTTTTCTGATGATACGGCTTCGGCCAAAAATGGTGGTGATTTGGGCTACTTTGAAAAAGGCCGAATGGTAAAAGAGTTCGAAAATGCCGCGTTTTCAGGCGAAGTAGGCAAGGTTTCAGAGCCTGTGCAGACTCAGTATGGCTTTCACTTGATCGAAGTTCAAGAAAAGCAGCCGGCTTCTGTGACTCCATTCGAAGAGGTCAAAAGCGATATTGCTGAAACTTTGATGGCTCAAGGTCAGGTCGACAGTGTGATGGCTGAGCTTTCACAACTCGTGAAAGAGGGCATGGGCTCGAAGCTTGGGCGTAAGTTGAAGTCTCTCGATATCAAATGGGAAGAGTCAGGCGCCTTCGATCTGTCTCAAGACTACTTGCCGGTCATTGGTGATAACGAAAAGCTTCTGACTTCGGCTCTTACTCTTGAGAAGAGTGGCGAAATTTTCCCTGAGGTGATTAGTCTAGATGGTCGAAACTACATCATAAAATTAAAATCAATTGAGAAGACGGCAGCTTCTACTGCTGATCCTGCTAAGCAAAGAGAACAGACTCTAAGAACCATCAGCCGCTCGGGTGAGATCTTCAATCGCTGGATCACCATGCAAAGAGATCAGGCCAAGATTAAACTCAACGACAGTTTGCTAGCGACGTCTTTTTAGAGTTTTTCCCTATTCTCGATTTCAACGAGTTAAAGGTTTTCTCAATATTTGTCTCATAATAAAACGTTTTTCTGGCGGGCTAGCAGCCCGCTTTGAGAACTTTTGCTGCAATCGCAACAGTCCCTAAAATCGAATTAAAATTGTTCAAAAAGCTATAATTTCCGAGACGTTGGTCCGATCAGATAAAAGCAATCGGGCAGGAGTTTGGGAATCTATGCGACTTTCATTAAATCACTTTCTTATCATATGGGTAGGATTGACCATTGGGTTGCTTGCGAATGCGCAAGAGCCAGAGGTGGTACCTGGGGAAATCATCGTGAAACTGAGAGGGGCCAAAGGGCCTGGTAAAGCCTCAGGTGTTCTCGGCAAAATGTCGAGCCAAAAGGGCCTGAAAGTCAAACGAGCATGGGGCAAAATGGGCATGTATCATTTCGCCGCTCAAAAGGGTGTTTCTCTAAAGGCGCAAATCGATGATCTCAACTCTGATCCCGATGTTGAGTACGCAGAACCAAATTACATTGTTCACAAGTCTTCTGATGTTGGCATTCTTGAAACCTATACCCCAGAGCAAGTTCTCGAAATTGTACAGGCAGAGGGTTTAGGCGCACTAGGTGTCGACGAAAGTGTCCAGGCTGCTTGGAAGAGTGGGGGCACGGTGAGCGCTCAGTCATCTTCAGTGCCTGTTATCGCAGTCATTGATACAGGGCTAGATGTCAGTCACCAAGTTTTTACTAGCACTGACTCCATCTGGGTGAACTCAGGTGAGATTCCTGGCAACGGGGTCGATGATGATGGCAATGGCTATATAGATGATGTCAATGGGTGGAACTTTGTCGACAACTCGGGCACGATGTACGATGACGATGGTCACGGCACTCACGTTTCGGGAATCATTCTGAATGTTGATCAGAACATCCACGTGCCTGCATCCTCACTTCGCACAGCCGGTATCAAGATTATGCCGTTAAAGTTCTTGAATGGCTCTGGATCAGGCTCGACCTCTGATGCAATTGAGGCGATCTACTACGCAGTTCAAAATGGTGCTACCGTTTTGAATAACTCGTGGGGAGGCACGTCCTACAGTGCGGCCCTTCACGAAGCTGTGACTTACACCTACGACAACGGTGTGTCTTTCGTCGCAGCGGCAGGTAACGCAGGTTCAAATAACGACTCATTGCCGATGTATCCGGCTAGTTATGATGTGCCGAATGTGATTTCCGTTGCGGCAACTTATGACAATTTTGAGTTAACGGGGTTCTCTAACTACGGCAGAACCAGTGTCGACTTGGGGGCTTGGGGATACTTTATCAACAGCACGGTGCCAGGTGGTGCCTTCGGCGATAGCTCTGGAACATCAATGTCGGCACCTTTTGTCGCCGGTACAGCCATTCAAATGGTGATAGAAGCTCCAGGAATGCTTGGCTATCAAGTTAAGCAGATTATTGAAGATCAAACTGAGTATAGGTCAGTCTTATCAGGTAAAGTGGTCACCCAGGGCCGTTTGCACCCAAATGATTCTATCTCAACAGCGTCGACTTCGACTGTTTCGACGTCGCAACCTGACTACAACACGAACTTTTCTGCTAATCGAGAGCTTGCCTCAGAGATTGCTGGCGGCGGATGTGGAATGGTTCAGCAGCTAACAGCTCAGAATAGCCCGAATGGTGGCAAGATGGGCGAGGGTGGTGAGTTCATGCAAGGCGGTGGCGGTTTCAGCATCCCTGGGCCGAAAGCTTGGTATGTGATTCTGCTCATGGGTATTTTGTTAGCGCCAATCATGATAGCGACACACCTACGTAGTCGAGGTAGCGTTAACCAAAGAGTGCATCAGAGATTTAAAATTGACTCTGACGTGCGCGTAAAAGTTGGCGAGAAAGAGCTTGTGGGCTCAGTGAGTTCAATCTCTCTTGGTGGTGTACAGCTCAATACTGAAGAGCTTCTTGAAAACGGCGGAATCGTGAATATGACGATCTCAAGCCCAGAAGGCAAAGAGCAGATTCAGGTAGAGGGTCGTATCGTATGGTCAGAAGAGAAGAAGGCCTACGGTGTGGCATTCCAGGATGCTCCACTCAGTGCTCTAGATCGAATTTCAAATTGGACTGAGGGTCTAAAGAAATCGAGTTAGCAGCAAACTAGATAACTAAAATGAAAAAAAGGAGGCTGAATCGGCCTCCTTTTTTATTTTGTCGGTCAAAAGCTAAAGCGCACTCTCAGCATCGCATCGTCCATCACTTTGCCTCGAAAATCTTCGTCGAACCATACGTAGGTGCCCAATGATTCTACCCCAACGGCCATGACCTTACTGACTTGGTAGAGCACGCCTAGGCCGAAAACAGGCCCAAGAGTTGTCGACTGTTCATCAGCCACTTCATCGTTGATGTTGATGATCGCCATGCCGGCGGTCACAAATAGGTCCCAAGCGCGGCGATGAAAGTGAGGTCTCACATAGCCTCCAAAAAGGAAGATGCCTCTGGCTCCGCGGTCTTCGTCAGATTGATAAAAGCGAGTGAGTCCTCCCGCTCCATAAGTTCGGTCGGCGGCATACTCATAGTCGCCACCAAGTGCTAGCCCGCCCTCTGTGAAGCCGATAGAGCCCCAAGCAGAATGATCGTAGGTCGAAAACGCCGACTCGCTATACTCGGCCTGTGCTGATGCTGCAGACGCGACCAATGCCAAGAAGAATGCGGCTTTTAAAGCAAGAGAATGCATAAGAGAGACCTCCAATTAAAATGAGGTCACCAGCATCCCAGCTTGATTCTGCTGTTTCAACGACTTTTTTGAAAGAACTGCGCGCCAAGAGCCGCAATGACGTGGCCCAATGATTCATTGGTGGCAGCTGGGGCAAAAACTGCGCCCCAATAAATGGCGTAAACCGCCAAAACCTCTTCCTTGCTCAGGTCCGGGAAGAAGTCTTGTATTCTCTTAAGAAATTGTTTCTCTAGCAATCTTAGGTTCTCTCCCACTGTGTTGTCTTGCCGAATGTGAGATTGAATGAACGAAGACAAGTAGGGGGCCTTAGGGTAGAGAGCCCTTGCCATAAGGAGTGAGTCAACAAACTTGCCCTCTTGCCACATTTTCATTCGCTCAGGGTTGAGGCCGATCAACTCGTCGCCAATGACTCGGCAAGCCTCTTCCAATATGCCGATCTTAGAGCGTCCGAAGTAGTAGTAAATCAGCGATCTGGTGACCTTAGCCTTGCGAGAAACCTCTGAAAGAGTCCACTTTAAGTGCCCTTTCTTAAAATCGAGCTCAATAGCAGTGCTGAGTACGGCCCAATAGATCTTGTCTTTTTTATCTTCACTAGTTGCTGCAGATTGACTCATGGCAAAAACCTTTTTGTGGACTACTCACATGATATCTGAACCAGTCGTGAATGCAATTCTTGCTGCCGTCTCTTAGGGCAAAGCTCGCCTTAAACCTGGCTGAGAACCACCGCCGCATGCTGAGTTGGCGGCCGCAAAATGATGGATTTTTTGGGGCCTTGGGCATATATTGGCAAGCTCTAAAGGAGAGCTGAATATGGCTGGAACACAGGATCTTTCGAATAAAGAACAAGATTCGACCCCTCAAGGGCCTAAGAATTTTATTCAAGACATTATCAAGGATGATCTCCAGCAAGGTAAGCGACAAGGTGTGGTTACCAGGTTTCCTCCTGAGCCCAATGGTTTTTTGCACATCGGGCACCTGAAATCGATAGTTTTAAATTTCGGCTTGGCTGAAAAGTTTGAGGGCCGTTGTCATCTGCGTTTTGACGACACCAACCCTGTTGCAGAAGATCAAAAGTACATCGATGCCATTCAGCAAGATATCAAATGGCTGGGTTTTGATTGGGGAAAGCACCTGCATTTCGCATCTGACTATTTCGACGACCTTTACAATTTTGCTGTTCAATTGATTAGGCAGGGCCAAGCATTTGTTGACGATTGCGATGGAGATGAGATCCGCAAAATGAGGGGGGCACTGACCGAGCCAGGGCAAAATAGCCCTTATCGTGATCGATCTCCAGAAGAGAACCTGGATCTTTTCGAGAGAATGAAGAATGGTGAGTTTGAAGAGGGCTCGAAAGTTCTGCGTGCCAAGATTGATATGTCGTCGCCGAATATGAATTTGCGAGACCCTTTGCTTTACAGAATTCGTAAAGTGGCTCATCACCGAACAGGTGACAAGTGGTGCATTTATCCGCTTTACGATTTCACGCATGGTCTGTCTGATATGCTCGAAGAGGTCACCCATTCCATTTGCACGCTCGAGTTTGAAGATCATCGCCCGCTTTATGAATGGATTCTGCAAGAGTTAAAAACACCCAATGAGCCGCAACAAATTGAGTTTGCTCGGCTAGGCTTAGACTACACAGTTATGAGTAAACGGGTATTTTTGCAGCTTGTAGAAGAGAACTTAGTCTCGGGCTGGGACGACCCAAGAATGCCTACAATTCGGGGCATGAGACGGCGAGGCTACACTCCAGAATCAATGAGGAAGTTTGCCGAATCAGTAGGGGTGACAAAAAAGAACAGTGTGATCAGTCTAGGTACCCTCGAGCACTTTGTGAGAGAGGACCTTGATCAAACTTGTGCGCGAGCAATGGCCGTGCTCGATCCCATAAAGGTGACGCTTGAGAATTTTGCTGATGACAAAATTCAGATGGTAAAAGGGCCAGTGCACCCCAAAGATGAGAGTCGAGGGGAGAGAGAAATACCTCTCACCAAGACTCTTTACATCGATCGCGATGACTTTATGGAAGATCCACCAAAGAAGTACTTTCGCTTGAAGCCAGACGGCAAAGTGAGGTTGCGCTACGGTTACGTGATTCATTGCCACGAGGTGATCAAAGATTCTGATGGCAAAGTCGTCGAGCTCAAGTGCACATACGATGATCGCACTCTTGGCGGGGTAACCCCTGAGGGCGAGAAAAAGGTCAAAGGCATCATTCATTGGGTGTCGGCCGATAAGGGGATCCCTGCAACGGTGAGGGTTTACGACCGATTGTTTAATGATCCGAACCCTATGGGCAAAGACAAAGACTTTCGAGATTCATTGAACCCAGAGTCGCTAGTGATGCGTGAGAACGCCTTTCTAGAGCCGAGTTTGGCCTCAGCTAAGCCCGGAGATCGCTTTCAGTTTGAACGACTTGGGTTCTTTATCGTCGACCAAGAATCGACTGACGACGCTGTGGTCATCAATCGCACAATTACTCTGAAAGACACCTGGGCCAAGAAATAGGCCCATTGCTAAGAGTCAGTGGTTGCTTTGGTGAGGCAGACTTTTTAAGCTTTGAGTATGACGATCGAGCAGCTTTTAGATGAAATGTGGCAAGACTATGTGAAAATCTCTCCGGCATCACAGCAGATCTATGATCTCTTTGAGGCAGAGGGTAACAAAGTGGTCAATGACCATATTGCACTAAGAACCTTTCGGCATCCGCGTCTGGGTATTAGTCAGCTGGCTAAAGCTTTCGTAGACATGGGGTATGTCGAAAAAGATGAGTACCACTTCGAACAGAAGAAGCTCTACGCTAAGCATTTCGAGTGGCCTGACAATTCACAGCCAAAAATATTCATAAGCGAACTGAAAATCGAAGAGTTTTCGGAAGGCCTGCAGAGTTTGGTCAATGGGCTTGTGGAGCAGATCGATGAGACTACGCTTTCAGTACCCAACTTTTCTTGTATCGGGCGCCCATGGAAGGTCTCTCACCAGGTGTACAGTGAGCTAATTAATGAGAGTGAGTATGCCGGTTGGCTTTCGGCTTTTGGCTTCAGGCCTAACCACTTTACTGTTAGCGTGAACCACTTGAAGTCTTTCTCTGAGGTTTCAGATGTTAATGTCTTCTTGAAAGAGAAGGGTTTTCAACTCAACAGTAGTGGTGGAGAGGTAAAAGGTTCACCTGAGCAACTTTTAGAGCAGAGCTCCACACTTGCCCAGCAAGTGGAAACCAGTTTTGAAGATGGTTCTCACACCGTGGCAAGTTGTTACTACGAATTTGCCAAAAGGCACAGTTTGCCCTCAGGTGAGCTCTATCACGGTTTCGTAGCGGCTTCGGCAGATAAAATCTTCGAATCGACTGATCGCCAATAGCACCACCAGTAATTTGTGTTGTGATTCTGTTACAAGTTGGTTGCAGTGCACAATTAGGCTCTGTTTTTTGGGCAGATTTGGCAACTCCTGCAGACTGGGCTTCGCCTCCTCATGGGTTTGATTTCTCTTAGTTAAAAGGGTAGTTTGGCCAGCGAAATTCAAAACCCAAGGAGTGACTGTGAAGAAGCACACGATTCGAGTGTATCCGTCGAAAGAGAACCTACCCCGCGAAGAGCAGTTTGCTTGGAAAATGGCGGCGGTGGCTACGGATGATGTGGCGATCTCAAAAGAGGTCGAGGATATGGTGATCAACCGAATCATCGATAATGCTTCAGTGGCGATTGCTTCAGCGAATAGAAGACCTGTAGCGAGTGCAAGATCTCAAGCCCTTTCCCATCCTGGTAACGGCCGTGGCGCTACCATTTTCGGAATGCCAAATGATCAAAAGTTCAATGCCGAGTGGGCAGCTTGGGCCAATGGCACCGCTGTTCGAGAGCTCGACTATCACGACACCTACCTAGCAGCAGATTACTCTCACCCTGGTGATAACATTCCACCAATCTTGGCTGTGGCACAACAGCTTGAAAAAGATGGGGCTTCTTTGTTGAAAGGCCTGGTTACTGGCTATGAGCTGCATGTTGATCTGGTAAAAGGTATCTGTCTTCACAAGCACAAGAAAGATCACATTGCTCACCTTTGTCCGGCTCAGGCGGCTGGTATCGGCACATTACTAGGCCTTGATACCGAGACCATCTATCAGTCAATTCAGCAGGCTTTGCATGTTTCTTTCTCTACTCGGCAGTCTCGTAAGGGTGAAATCTCATCTTGGAAGGCCTTTGCTC
>JABSOQ010000155.1 GCA_013216195.1 Bdellovibrionales bacterium | reverse complement strand
CAGCAGTATAACCGCCTACAAATACCAGTTTCACAGCAGCCGCAGAGAGTACAAGGGTCTATTGGAGAACCAAAATGTAATAACGTGAGATCAGCATAACAATCCATTGTTAGGTAAGAGGTCTGTAAAGCTCGATTTTACCAAGCATAGACTGAAATTTTCAAAGGATTTGGCTTGAATCTATGCCGAACCTTAACGTGGCCCATCTCTTTAGCACCCTCAAATAGTTCTCCAATTCGTTACTATCTCTCTTTAGCCAAGCTTTGTTTCTTAAGTTAGGTTATTTAGAGGGGCTCAGAGCAGTCGAGTTTTGTAAATGGTGTCTAAACATGATTATTCTTTGAATCTTTTTTAGGTCTTTTGAGTCTGGTTTTAGCTTTTCGTTTTCGGTGTTAAAACCCGCTCCATGAAGACCATTATTTTTATACTTCTTTTGCCTTTGTTTGCTCTAGCTGAAAAAGAGCCAGTGAGCCTCTACACGGCTCCCAGTGAGAAGCCTGCTTGTGATTCAGCACTTGGTGGTGGTCTCCCTGGCGACAGTCGTGGCACAAAAAATGTTGAGGTGACAATCTCTATTAGGCTTGGGCTTTTCACAGAGCCACGACGAATTGACAGCCTTCATGTTGCTCTTGAAAGAAAGGCTGATAGATTTGGCTTCAGCTTCACATGGGTGGCCTCTGGGCGCTCAGCCGTGCTGACATTATTGGGGGAAGAGAGCATTGTGACTCACTTTGCAGACCAGTATGAGAGCGCCTTCTATTCAGGCGGCTGGACAGTCTTCGATCCGTCAGAGTGACATTCAATCCAAAGACTTGTCCGAATAGGTATAGCTAAATCCTGATGTCTGATTGTGAGTTTGAGTTCAAAACAGATGTTATTTTGGGTTTCGACAAGATATGGGTTCGAGCTTTACAAAGTGTTTTAGATCACGGCAAACCTTGGGTTTTCTGTTTGCGATGAACAGTTTGAGCTTTTTCAAAGATTTGAAGGCATCGTCGGTCAAGCTATCTTCAGCCAATTTCTCATAGAGCTCAAGTCGGGCTTTGGTCTCCTCGTTTTCTAGAATAAAGAAGAGTTGATCAATTTTTTTCGAAAAATGATCGCGAAACTTCTCATCACTATGAATCAATCTATTGAACACTGACCAGGGGATAGTGCCCTTTTTCTGTTTGATAACCATTTTCACGCTATGCATGTTGTGTAGCTCTTTTGTGCCCTTGTCGGTGTTTCGAGGGTCTTTAAGAAGCCCAAGGTCAAAGTCCCAGGCAATGTACCGCCACTTTTGTTCAGCACCCAGTCTTTTGAGATACATGCCCTGAGACCAGTCGACATCGGCTGTGTAGATGACTCTGATAAGAGCTGCGGTGATACTGTCGATGTCGATCTTCTCGTTTACGAAGTCAAAATTTAAATTCGGGTACTTTTCAAGAGTAAACCTGAGTCGGTCGAGCAACACATGGTCTCTGATTCCAGTCTCTCCTCGTAGCTTTGCAAAGACAAAGTCATCAGACTCGAGTGAGTGTTTGATCTGATCAAAGCTAAGAAAGGCCGTGATCGTTGAGTAGCCATAGAACTCGCCATTAATATAAAGAGCGACATGTTTGAATTTCGGCCCGAGGCCCCCAAGCTTGTGCAGTATGTATGAAGAGAAGTCGTTTATAAAGGTGAGGTTCCAGTTGTAGACAGGCTCAGTCTCTTTTCTGATAACCATGCGCTTGACCGGAGCTCCCTCACGGAAGGTTATGGTTGGCTCAGCGTTGAAGGATGATTTGCCGTAATCCTTTTTGAAGTAGACTCTCAAGTTTTTTTGTTTAACGCGCTTTCTTCTGCTGCCTTTGCCATGAAGCCGCAGCCCCACATAGCTCTCGAAGACCTTTTGCTTGCCCTTGTAATATCTTAAGTAAGCAGCTCGCTCCCAAAGCCTTCCCTTCTTGTAGCCGTTGGTGAAGATACCTGTCTCCTCACTGTAGAGATCTTTGGGGTCTACCCAAATCGACAGCGTAGACCAATGAGTGTGCTCCAGTTTATCTGCCCCCGTTGCTACGAACTTTTTAAGTTGATCAGAAATGACATAGGCTTTGTCTAAGGGGTTGTAAACGGGCTTGATCTTGCCGGTATAGATCTCTCTCGAGTTTTCAGACTGAGCGTAAAAGGCTTTAAAACCCCTCTCGTAAGAGCGATTATTCTCAAGGTGATGCTGATATATCAGGATCGCGAGAATGAGAGATAGCAAGAAGCACGACTTCAGCCAAAACATAGCTATTTCGCGTTTTGATTGAAGAACAGGTTCACTTGTATGCGCTCGTCTATTTTAAGCACTGCAGTTTTTATCTTTATGAGCTCGTCCTCTTTAAGGCTTCCGAAAATGTAAGAGATCGTGCAGCTGGTATCAGACTCAGTAATGCTGTCGAGCTTCGCACTTAGAAGGCTTGATTTCAAAATGGCTATAAGTTCGCTGCCCTTTTGGTTGTAGACAGATATTGGTGCTTTGGTAATGAGTATACCTTCATTGCCATGTTTTCGAAAAAGCCGGGTGTCCAGCTTAAGGATGAGCAGGCCCAAAATAGCCACTATCAAGATAATAAACAAAAATGGAATATTGAAAGTTGCGCAAGTTATGCTAGTGGCGATCACCAGTAGAATAAAACCGACTTCTTCTGGATCTTTGATAGGTGTTCGAAAACGCACAATCGAGAGCGCTCCAAGTAGACCCAGCGACAATGGGATTGAGAACTGTAAGCAGACGAAAATGGCCGTAATCGCTACTCCTAGAAGTGGAAAAGCTCGGTGCAAAGTGCTTCCAGTGCCTTTTGTGCCATAGAATCTTAAGTACACATTCGAAATGAACAATGAGGCAATAAGTGAGGTCAGCATAATGAGAAAAAAGGGCAGTAGCCCAATATCAGCCATTTGCTGAACGCCGGTTGTTGTGAGTAGTTTCAAGTCAAAGAGGTTTTCCATATTTTACCCTTTAAGCACTAGTTCATTAATGCATTGTTCATACTTAGAAAATGAGCTCTTAACAAAGCCAAACTTTTCAATGGTGACAAGAGGCTTAGGCAACACTGTGGTTTCGCCTTTCATCTCAAACACGCATTGCGAAAGCGTTTGAGGTCTAAAGCTTCGGCACATAAGCCTGTAGTTAACAGATTTTATGCAGATATCACTGTCTATGCACAGCCGAATCTGAGTGTCTGGCACAACATAGCGGTGCCGGGTGTAGCTCAGGCGAAGGGCCGGGAACACATGTGGGAGCACTTGGCCTGAATTCAGTCTCAGCTCGTCGAGCACATTTTCATAAGACAGTTGGTCCAGGTCTTCGGAGTCGTATTGATTTGGTTTGTCGATTCGTTTTTTAAAACGACGTTCTCCGACTTTGTGTTTGAACTCTAGGAAACAGCCATAGCTCTTTTGCCCCGTTTCAATGTCCTCATACCAGCGGATGCGGAATTTCGACTTGATATGGTCGCTCTCAACCTTTTCACTCAGGTGATGCAGGTTATGAGTATCAAAATAAATGCTCGAAACGACTGCAGCCGGAAACGAAGGGTCTTTGTCAAAATTGAGATCGAGCCAAGCGCGGGCTTTATCTTGTAGCGAGCTATTAGCTATGTATTTGGTTTCAAAATCATTCATGACTAGCCGCAAATCTTGAGGTGATGACCGATGTTAAGATCCAGTGATCATATACCTCGTCACTAGTATTTTGAATGAAAAATGCTGTCAAACAGGCTTAGATTGCTGTTTTAAGTGGCCATTTTATAAATTAAAGCTCTGCCGCACCTCTCCGAAGAGGCTGCGGGCACAAAATCGGCGCGGGTAGTGGCCTAGAGCCAATCCTTTCTGAACAGTCTCGGCTAAAAACTAAAGTCGGGGGCCTCTGCTTCAATCGCTCTTGGGCTGCGGCAGCCCTCAAGCACATAGGTAGTGTATCCTGTGTAGCCCGACTTAGAGGGCTTGCCGGCTGGCCCGGCAAATCGATCAATAACTACAGTTTCGTCAAAGCCGACCACTCCAGCTCTACAGTGGCCTTGTTCGATCCAGTCGTTAACTCTTCTGATTCGACCTTGGCGAGAAAGCTCGAGAGTGCTTTCGACTTCTTGAAACAAAAGCTCTTCATTCGGGTAGAAAGATTCATTGAAACCAACATAGGTTTTACCCCCATTACCAACTTCAACGCCACCAAAGCGAATCATTTTATCTAGATCAGCTTGTGCTAATTCGCACAGACTAGTCAGTGACAACAGCAGTAGATACTTGATCATTTGGGCCCCTCCCCATGTTTTACAAGTGGCAACAGTTGAATATTAACCTTAAAGACTTCATCAGCGTTTTCAATTGAGGTTGAGAAGTCATTTACTTCTCTTCTAAACTGCCGAATTTTTTCTTTGATCTTAGGCAAAGTCTCTTTATTCATAGGTATTGTTACCCCGTTGAACTCACGCTGGTCAGCCGGTAGCTCGACAAGGGCATCTTTGGCCAGGTCAATCATACTGCTGTGATACCTTGTGATCGCAGCACTTATAATATGGTCAGGCACAGAAAGCGCCCCCTTTTTTTGTTTGAATCTCCCGTCACGCCACTCAATCAAACCAAGCTTGATCAGGTCATTAATCGCAGCTTCGATCTGAACTTTAGAGACCTTTTTCATCATTCTTTCACGGATCCAGTCAGGGTCGGGATCAAAGTCTTCAAAATTGACCATGACATAGATAACAATGTGGTACCAAATGCTAATAAATTGGATCTGTCTGTGTTCTAAATCGCTGAGGCCACGGCGTTTCTTTTGACTGACAATCTCTTCAAACAAGCTGCTTTTCTTTTTTGAGTTTTTGCACTGGTCATACTCAACGAGTAGCTGAAATAGCTTTTTGTCTTTTTGTCTTTTTGTCTTTTTTCGTTTTGAGATCGAGAGCGTTGGCAAACTTCTCGATTGAGTCATGGGTGAGATTACGCTCGCCTTCGATGACCATCTTAAGGTGTCCAGAAGAGCGAAGGTTGCCCTTTTGGGTGAAGACTCGGTAGCTGTATGAGCTGTTGACTGTTTTTTTGTAGTGGTAGAAATCTCGCAGGTATTCTCGGTAATTGAGATAGTTCTCAACCTTTGGAACAACATTTTGCTTTTCAGTCTCAGCCAACTGTTCACTCCCCATGCTGATCGAATTCCATTTTTGACTTTCTTCGTCAAGTTTAGAAAATGTACAGCCAGAGCTAAGCTATCTAAAATACTTGTAAGTCGTGGATATCAATGGGTGTTGTTCGATTTTTAAGTGTTCACTGCCGTGAACAGGTTTTCGTATCATTCTTTCTATTTTTTGACCCTAGGTATGTCCAGTTTATCGTGCGCCTTGAAGTGAGAAAGGAGTCTTTCTATCTTGCTAAGAGACAAAGACTCTGGTGGCGGGGGAGAGTGCATGAAAAAACAGATACGCATAGTTTTTTTGCTTATAGTGTTGATGATCTCATCACACGGCCAGGCAGAGATCGCAAAGTACTTCAGTTTGACTTTTCGTGCGCCGACACGTGCCGAACTTGACACTCAATTGGCTGAAGTCTTGCCCGCACTGAGAGACGGAACGAACGAGCGACTTCGACGAGAGTTTTACTCTGAGGGCTGTTGGCCAATTCGGGCAAACAAAATCGAAGTCTGGACCCCACGAATAAACCTCATCTATCGCGAAATTCGCCGCAAGCTAGTCAGGCAGCACAAAGCCGTAGTTAGAGTTCTGCACAAGAAGTGTATGAGCAATTAAGAACAGACTTTTGTCTGTTCACTTATGTAAACAGCTATTGCGTTAAATGATCTCTGTGTTCACCAGGTGCAACAGTTAATGATCCAAGAGTAAATCTCATTTTGTAATGAAGTAGCCGAAAATCTACCTTGCTTCCATCAAACCAAAGCAAGGAGATTAAGATGAAAGCAATTATTCTAACACTAGCATTACTAACTTCTGGGGTGGCAGTTGCTGATGTTGTAGTAGAAGCAAACGGTGCAAGCATTCACTTTCAGGACCACGCAACATGGGTAAATGCCTATTTCTCTAGGGGGAAATCGCTTTGTCATAACGGTACAAACTACTATGCAAAAGGTAGCAAGTGCGTCGAGCGTCGTATGGGTGACTATGATGATCACTGCAGAAAAAGAGTTGCAGTAAACATGGTTCAGCCGATTCGCTCGACAAGAACCATCTGCTCAAAACCAATCTATCGAAATGACGATGGCTGTGCTGAATACAAGGAAGTTCCTCATGTGCAATCACCGACTATGGTTGCTGAGCTATACGGTCTGGGGGATCAGTACCTGGGCACTGAGACTGTAACAGTGCCTATGTGTGATTAGTCTGTTTTTCTTAGGGATTTTCTGTTTGTTTGTTGTTTGTTTTCCCAGTTAGTTCCGAACGGCCTGCTCAATAAGAGCAGGCCTTTTTTTTTGACTCAAACTGAGACAGCTTGAGTGCGTATTCGTTTTGCGCCTACGAAAAGTTCGACAGTAGCCATCGGGTCCAGAGTCTGCATAGTACTGCAAATACTAAGCTTGATTGCATCGTGATTGGCTTGCTGATTGCACATCTGACTTCTAGGTGATCGGGGGGGATATGTATTTTCAAGTGTTGATATTGAGCTTAGTTTTTGGTTTTTCAGGTGCAGCCTTAGCGTCGAGCAATAACAGCTGGAGTTGCAGTAGTAAGATCAGCTCAAGCTTCAGAAACTTTCTTTTCTCTCACAACAAAGACCTCGATTACGCTTACGGCTCAGGCCGAAAAAAAGTCGACTTGTTCTATCACCGAAGCCACAATAGAAAAACTCCCGTTGTCGTTTTCTTTCATGGTGGCGGTTTTAGAAAAGGTGACAAGTGCAACTTCTTCAGCAGCTTTGAGTCAGAGATCAGAGCTTTGCTCAACAATAATATTGCTGTCGCTTCTGTGAATTACTCTTTCTTGGTTGGTGGCGATGGGAGGGTAGCCACCCGGTCATTCGATGATGGCAAAGCTGCCTTTCGCAAATTAAAGCAAATCTCTCGCTGGCGTAATATTAACATGAACAGAGTGGTTTTGGCTGGCAGGTCAGCAGGTGCAGGTATCGCAATGGCTATTGGTCTGCACCAAGACTATTCAGGCGATGTTGCTGGTCTGTTGCTACTTGAAGCTCAAGCAAGCTATAGCACTCACCAATTCGGTAGAGTATTTAATGAGGAGTTGAAGCAGAGAAAAGAGGGCGTAGAAACCTTTTTACGCCGAACTTCTTCTCGCAACGGGATTTTGTGGCATCTCAAAGCCATGTACGGCACAAATAACTCGCACACCATGTTTGATTCACGAAGCAATCGAATCGCAAGAAAACTCAACCTCCTTCATCTCATGGATTCTGACGATCCGCCTATATATGTGGAAAACGTTAAAGAAAATGACCGGTTTGATGAGAGAGATGCTGGCAATATTTATCATCACAAAAGGCATGCTGATTTGATCGAAAGAGATGCGAGGCGCAAAGGGATTGCTTTTACAAAAATTGCCGGCTCTCGGCATCGGTCGAACACCAGCTACCTTAGGCAGCAGAGAATGGGGTCCCTTATAAGGGCTCTCACGAACTGATGATTTGGCAGACACCCGTACAAACCTCTAGGTCATATATATCATCTGAAAATGCCTGGAAGGAAATCGGGCTTCCAGGCCATTTTTGAATATCGGGTAGAATCAGGCGCTTGGTTTCACCTGTTGGTCCATCTAGGCCGAGGTGGCAACGACTGGTGTCGTTGCACAGCTCTTTCTAGGTCAGACCTAAAGATCGAGAGCTGTCTCTAGGTTTTCGTCAACGCAGATTACTGGTACGTTTACTGGGCCTTCACCTTGTTCTGCCAGTCTCTTGTTGAGTTCTTCCACATTTTGCATACCACCAGCGCCTGCACCATTACCATCTGTGAACGCAGTGATCACGTTATCGGTAGTAGGTTGGCCGTCTTCGAGAGTCCAAAACACCACACCTGTGCGAAAACCATCACTCTCAAGAACGGGTACGTCTACCACTGATGCTTCATGCAAGTTATCAAACGGAAGACCCATAAAGGTGAGGCCGAGACTGAGGCCAACAGTCACCACAGAAAACGGCGCCTCTTGGTCTGCAGTGTTCAGTGATGCACAGAAGGCAGCGGCATCGCTTAGGCTTGAAAAGCCACTTTTGGAAATTGCGAACTCACCTTGCTCTCGAAAGTTGTAGAGCTCGATATCATTACGCTCAGTGACCACATCGGTGATGCCGAAATGCTTGCGAACGTCTTCATTAGAGTCTTCACCAGGTATAGGAAAGTCGTCCTCTTCATCTACGATGATCGGGTCTTCAATAATGACATCAACGGGCTCTTCAATTATCACCTCTTCGACAATCACCGGGCCTGTATCGGCTTGAGCAATTGCTGGGAGTAAAAGAGCGAGTAGGGTCGAAGTGAAAATGTTGAGTTTTTTCATTGTCATCCTCCTGGGCTGTTAAGCGCTATAGATCGGTAAGATGCTCTAACTATCCAGTATGCCTAAATCCTAAGCAAAGCTGAGGC
>JABSOQ010000154.1 GCA_013216195.1 Bdellovibrionales bacterium | reverse complement strand
GAATTGCCCAAGAGCCCAGGGCACTTACCAGGGCCACAAGGAGAAATATGAGAACCCCGTCTTCGGTACTCATTTCTGGCAATATCAAAATGAAGGTTAACAAGAATGCCGGTAAAACAGCGATTACGAGAGACCAACCAAACAGTGCATTGTGGTTTTTGTGCTCGAACATATTGAGTGCTGAGACGGTTCTAAAGGCTTCATTGACCAAGTAGATAACAAGCCCCTACCCTAGCGACAATTCTCGAGGTCAATCACTACAGATTCTTGACCAAAAACGTAAATTTACTCTGCCTTTTGAAACAATGACAAAGCAAATATGAGGGCAAGCCGTAAAATCTATGACGCCCAATCAGGGTCGTTCAATGGCTTGGCCGAAGCATCACCTAGCTGAAAGGCTCGTGAAAAACCAGACCTTAGACAACAAGAGTTGGTCGTTAAACTGGTTGAATGATGTCACCACTGTACCGAAAACAACAATAAGCATATAGAGAATCTTAAAAACGGAGTCTTCATCATGATACGCAGCTTGTTTGCATTTGCTCTTTGCTTTTGTGTGCAGCCACTTCTGGCTAACCAATCGGTCAAACCACTGAAAGAGAGAATTGAGTTCAAACGCAACTCTGACGGCACTTTATATGAGGTTACGATCAGACATAACCTGCCATCAAGACCTTTAGATCTCGTCACAGGTGAGCTCATCTCGGCTTTTGAAGATGAACAAGATTTTGGTCTCATGTACAACCCTGTTCCTGCAACTAACAAGCGACTCCCCGGCGAAAGTGAAGTTGGTGAATTTCGCTCGGTAGCCAGAAAAATCATAAAGGTACTTGGGGGTATTAACATCGAAGACGAGGTCAAAAAGGCCTCTTTAAGAGAAGTCTTAGAGCGGTTTCAAAGACAACTTGCCGAGGCTATGCGCGACTTTCAAGTGATTGCCCGGCCCTCCGAGCCAGCTTACTTTCACAGCAACAATGTTCTCAAAGAGCTTCTTAAGTTTGGCTTGAAAGACGCAAAAGACAGTCTGTCTGGGCCTGTATTGGGTATTGCCAGCTACATCATTTCAGAAACCGTTCGAATGCTTGCAGATCGAAGAGCCTATTACCAGAACTTTATGGCTCACTACTTTATGACTCACTCCCCTGAGCAACTTGGGCTGTCAGAGCGAGAGGTTGCCCACATCAAGTCATCTATCTATGAGTCTAAAATTGCTTGGGACAAGCCATGGGATTCTCGGGAAATCGAGGAGCAATGGGACACCTTTGGAACAGAAAAGTATCAAGAGCTCGTGAATGAAGCCAATGCAAACTGGGCGAGAGAAAAGCATCGCTTCGATAGCCATAGTGAGCGTTATAACTTTGCCTTTGTTCCTGTTCAGCAGAACGGAGTCTTTAAGATCATGAACGCAGCCGACGAGAGCAGCCGCTACAGCAACAGACTCTCAGAGTCATTTAGAGCTGATCGCCCCTGCCGTCAGATATTCTACCGCTTCGGGCTTAGACTTATCGAGTTTGGAACACACCAAATAAGCCTACCTGGCTTCATTAAGAGGCGATTTCGCAGATACATCAGCTCGCTTCATGCACCGCAATCGATTCGCGAAGGCTACCTGACGGCTCACCTGCTAGCCGAAGAGCGGCAAGAGGTTGGCTATATTCTTCTTCAAGGCTTCAATCTGTTCGTGATTACAGAAAATGAAAGGGACTCTCAAGGCAACAGTCGCTATGAGAACTTAAGCTGTCGATAGACAGAGAAGGTACCACCCATGAAAAGCCTGTGGAGCACTCCAAATAGGTAAACCTCTCAATGGCGCCTTGAACTAGTTAAATGAGCGAGTCTTAATTTGTGCCTTTGCTAAAGTTTTCGAGCCAAGAGACCGAAATCTCAATATGAGCCGGATAGCATTTATCGTATTTTTCTTTATAATTGCAACCGCTTCTCACGCGCAAGAAACCAGACGCGACGGAGCTGTAGGAACTGTATTACAAGACCCTGATCGGCCAGAGCTTGCAGACCCCGCGGATGGAGAAGAAACATCATACTACTATGAATTGGCCTGCTCGCAAGGGCTAGGGATGATCGCAACTGATGGTCCTCAGATCACCACGAGCTGGTATCATTGGCAGGATGAAAATCAGATGATGACTTACGGCACCAGAGAAGGTGCACCTGGGATCTATGTGGTCGTAGCTGATGAGGCCAAGTTTTTTCCGCTCGATCGATTCACACGAACCGAATACACCGAGCCTGGAACTGGCCGAGTAATCAGTTTTTACCGAGCCGCTGTTACAGACGCATCACTGAAGCTAGAAAACGAGATCATTGAACTCGCCGCCTTGGGAAGAAGTCTTCCTCCTAGACTGACAAATATTCGTCTCGTTGATCCTTGGATGGTTGAGCGCGAGGAGGAGGAAAGGCAAGAAGCTATAGACCGTGCAAACGGAAACCTTCCAGCAGAAGAAGATGATCCCGTATCAGGTGGAGGCAGGCCTCCGTCTTCAGACCCTTACCCTTCAGCTACAAATCCAGAACCTGTCCCTGCTCAAGAGGGCGACATGTTGGCAGCTGATGAGCGACCCATCCCCCCGCCTCCGGTTGATTTTGAAGTGGGCGGTGTTCGCGTGAATCCACTTAGCCAGTTAGCCGAAAACGGTAGAGCTCCTGTGCCGTTGAGGCAGCCAACTGTAACCGAAGATGGCAGATACGTTCTTGAAGGTTTAACCCCCCCTAGACGAGCAGAGATTCCTCGAGAGCCTTGGGATTGTGAGGAGTCAGAGTGGGCAAGTTGCGTTTCAGGCGACACAGCAAACGATCATCACACACAAAACGCAATCATGGCTTCTTTAGGCCTAGCCCTAACCTCTCTTCCCGATTACTTTCGCAGAAATTTTCCGGCTTGGCAGTCCTACATTGCCGACCCAGCGATCTTGACGCCGACGTACCCTCAAGATGCCACGACTCGTGCAAGCTGGAGTGAGAGACGTCTAACCGACTACCGCGCAAACCTTCGAACTGCCCTTTGTAACTGCGAGCAGCTTCCTGCACTTAGAGAGCAAATACAAGAGGTAAAACAACATGCCCTGTTTTCGCCAATCGCAAATTTCTTATCGTGCGAAATTATGTAAGATTACCTTGGTCTACCTTGAACGCAGCTCGATAGAGGGATGCCTTAGCATGTACAAAGACTGATTTGGTGAGAATGGGTGGCCCCGGTGAATGAAGTCACCTACGCGCATTAGGTTTCGCTCATCACACCCAGTATCAGAGAAAAAATCTCGATGGTCTCTTTCACAGACATGAGGTAAGCCCAGATAGTGACCCACTTCATGTGCAGTAGTGACATCCATATCTTCAATATCAGGGTTTTGATTTGGCCTGGTTGGGTCTCCTCCTAAAAAGAAGTGCTCTTGCGCGAGAACAAACACACCCGCATTAAAAATGTCGACACCAATAGGGCCTGGCATGTGGGTCGACCAACCAAAAATGCCGGTCATTGTCGATTCGTAAAGATAAACCCCAATAGTGCCGACATCTCTTGGGTTTGCCTCTAATAGATTGTGCATAAAATCAATATAGAAAGACTCACCAAGCAGTTGCTCTTCAGTCGCCACAACCGGATCACTGTAGCGAAATGAAAGATCAATCTTGGCATCAGCGAAAACACTCTCTAAGTATTCTGTCTTGCCTTCAAATTCTCTTCTCACCGTCTGTCGTTTTTCGTCTGTCGACAAAATAGTGCGAACATCCAACGTCAACGAGCCTCGAACATTGTTTGAAGACAGTACCTGCTCAACACTCATACCCTGTTTTGCCGTCTTGATCTCAGCTACAAAGCGAGTTGGCTTTTGGTTGGCATTGACGTAGATCACGTAAGCACCGGCCTGCAGAGCCTCTGTGCTGTTTGGCGGGTTAATCATCAGATTCGCCCCGCCTGGGATCAGTTTTTTGTGCCCATGGTAGAGCGGGGGCCTAGCTTTGACCTGTGGGTTCTTTTGCGACAGTTCGTAAATCGGCTCTGTCGTGGGGCTGAGTACTTTTGTGAAGACCGCATAACGCTCTTGCTGAGCCCTGTGAGCTGTGTCAGTTTCGGCACTCAAGAAAACGGCGAAAACCTGCTCTGACACCTCAACTACATAAACGTAGGTTTTAAACGAATCCGCCAGGCGCTCATCACGCTCATTCAACTCAGAAATCGGCTCCAACGTGACGATGTTTGTCTCCGTCAAAACATCAGCCAGCGCCACATTGCAGCTCAAAACCATTGTGAACAAGCAGCAGGCTATCTGACCAATCTTGTGGTGTCTTAGTGAGAATTTGAGCTTCATGGACTCTGTTAAAAAGCAAGGCTCATGCCGGGCTGTTGGATGAAGTTAGCAACCGAAAAGTAGAGCCAGGAGAGACTGTCAAAATTCATTCCTCAAATTGGATTTAGCTGGTCCACAAGCCAGCCAGATTAGGACTGAATGAATATTTACTGAGGCGAGTAGTTCGTACCCCAGTCGATTTGACTTGGGCGCTGTTCTTGGCTTCGGCCTGACGCTGACGTGTAGTCGCCAAAATAGATTTTGCTATTCTTAATGGTTATCAAATCGAAAAAAGGAAACTTTTCAGTGATACAAGGGTCTTCTATGGGCGCAAGCTCCTTTGCGACGTTTAGCTGCCAATCGTCGTATCCGCAAAACACTTCTGTGTTCAACCAATCGACCATTGCCTGCCCCCTTGGTGTGTAGTGAATGGTCTCAAAAACAGTGTTAATGTTGAACACATCTACCAATTGGTCAGTGCCTTTAAAAGAAAGGCTGTAGTTATGAGTGAGTTGAATTTCGAGCTCAACCGGAGAGGTGCAATTGATATCACCTTCGTCGAAGGGCCTAAAGTAAGTGTACTTAATTTTTGAATCAGTGAACTCCCACTGAGCGTTCAAATATTGCTGCCATCTTTCATGGTAGTAACAGGGATCATCCCAGAAAGTCGTAAGTTGATTCTTAAATGAGGATATCGCTGTTTCCGTTTGTGAGCCAGGTGCGTCAGTCGAACCTGAATCGGCTGATGATGACCCAGAAGTGGGACTGGTCGCAGTTTGAGGCTATGCAGCTGGCATAGACTTGTGTCCACCACAGTTTTGAAATGGTGCAACTATCACAAGCAATAAAAATATAGCCGAAGAACTCGAACACTTCACCATCCCCCCTTTTTTACACCTACGAGCAGTTGCACGACAGGGGCCAGATTGACTTGAACTTGAGCTACCCTAAGCATCAGTACCCTTGGCATCTGTATACAAAATCGACGAGCTTTGCCCTCGGGGCCCCTGAAACAGAAGTGACTCAAAAAGAGACAACAACCACTGGATTGGTCAGCATCAATGGGAAAGAATAATTGCCTGAATAATTGATGTTTGTGATTTCGTCTCCATGGAGAGCGGCCATTTGGCCGCCCCCAGTCTTTGGTTATTAAGCCTCAATCAAGTTGAATGCTCTGGCCTTCAATCGCCTTAAAAAACTCATCTGAGCCTCCCACGAAGACGTCATCAAAGAAGATCTGTGGCACCGTTTGGTGCTCAGTCTTTAACTTTAAATTGCGATAAAGCTCAGGGTTTTGACTCACGTCTACCTCATCAAAGGGCAAGCCCTTTCCTTCAAGAAACCGTTTTACACGAATGCAAAATGGGCAAGTTGGTTTAATATAAATCTTAACATTTTTCATCTTAGTTTCTCCCTGCCATAACACCACCGTCTACGTTCAAAATTTCTCCAGTGATCCAAGAAGAGTTCTCTGAGAGTAGAAAGTCGATTGCATTTGCGATGTCTTCTGGTCGCCCCACTCTGCCGATTGGGTGAAAGGCATTGAATCCCTCTTCAAGAGTTTCTTCGATTTCGTCTTCATTGATAAAAGCTTTGTAAATCGGCGTCACCACCACGGAGGGCGCCACGGCATTGACTCGAATATTGTACTTAGCTAACTCCATGGCCATATGCTGGGTAAGCGAGTGCAGCCCGGCCCTCTGCATAGAATAGGCACTTGATGGAGTCGCTTTGATCGCTTGATGCGCCCACATTGAACCTATGTTGACAATGGACTCACCTCCAGTCTCTTTCATTTTCTTGGCAACACCTTGTGTGATAAAGAAAAAGGCTTTGTTGAGGTCTAACTGCAGATCGTAGTCTTCTTCTTGGTGTTCAAGAAATGGCACTGGCTTGAAGAACCCCGCCGCATTCACCAGGTGCTTAATCGGCCTAGTCTCGTCTTGAATTCTTGAGATGAGTTTTGACAATTGTGATTTGTCATAAAGGTTCATCTCTAAGACTTCAACCTGAGAGGGTGAATGGCTAAGAGTTTCTTGAGCATTAGCCAGGCCCTAAGCTTCACGCCCAATAATTAATAAATCGTGCCCTTGATTCGCTAGTTTCTTTGCAGTTTCAAGACCCATTCCACTTGATCCGCCAACTACGATTGCCAAAGTTTGTTCTGTCATTATAAGCTCCTTTTGTGCTGTTCGTTCACAAACAGTTATCGCACCTAAAAGAGCTTCAAAACAGTAAGCACAACCTGGTGGGGTAGGTACTGAAGGGTGTAAATTTTTGAAATGACTGATGAAAAAAATTGACGCGCAAGCGTCCCCCAGAAAAGGCCGCGACTCTCGTTGAATCCATTTATGGATGCAAATGGTCACTCACTGTCTACTCACTATTAAAAGAGGGCATCACAAGACCTGGAGAAATGGTCAGAAGTGTTGAAGGTTTAACAACCAAAGTCCTCAACACATGCCTCAAGCGAAATGTTGATTTTGGGATCCTAAAAAAAGAAGTCTGCCCAGAGCTTCCCCCGAGAGTTGAGTACAGTGTCACACTCTTCGGAGAAAACTTTTTACGAGTCTTAGATGAAATAGAGAAACTGAACACTGAAGTTGAAAAAGGTGATATCAAATAGGTCTGTGCACTAGGCTCAGACCTCAGTGCTTTAAGCACACTCTATCGAATATCTACCACCACAACTGCGTTTATTTTTTCACCCCGCTTATTCTCTCATAGTGAGAGAAGATCATTGATTTCTCTTCCATTTTTGAGAAGACTGCCCCGGCTTTAGGGTCTTTCATCGCCTGCTCTGAGGCTGCCTTTGCTGAAGCCAAATCAGTCCAAACAACAAAGTCGATCCATCGACCATTTTCTTTGCTATAGTAGTAGTCTCGCGACTTGAACCCTCTAAAGCCTTTTACTACTTCATTTAGCTGGCCCATGAGATCTTTCTGCTCTTCATAGCTGGTGCCTTCTACGAATTTTGCCGATACAACCTCAAAAATATCGCCGGCCAAAGCCACATTCGAAAACAACATAAGTAATCCTCCAAGAAAAAGTGTTTTCATACCTACCTCCTAAATCGAGAATATGTATAAATATGTCATTTTATGTCATATTTAATGTTAAAATTAAGATATGGGTAAAGGTAGCCTCAAAAGCAAACAAGACAGAAGAGATAGGCTACTAGGCTTACTTAGATCTGAAGACTACTGGACTACGTTGAGCCTAGCTCAAGAGCTCTCCGTTAGCCCCAGAACACTTATGCGTGACCTTCTAGAGCTTAAAGAAGCGGGCTATCCTATAGAAACAGATCGTGGCAGAGGAGGAGGTGTCAGCCTTACTGGTAGGTGGGGAATTGACAGGTTATCGTTAAGCAACCAAGAGGCCATTACTCTCGTTCTCTCTTTGGCCGTTATTGAAAGCCTCTCGCCCTCAAGCAACGGTCTTGGAGCAAAGTCCCTAAGACAAAAGATCTCAAGTTCATTCGGTATAGAGCAAAGAAAAGTCATCTCAAAATTAAGAAATCGAATCCTAATTGGAGATCCTGCATCAAAGGATGTGTTGTCTTCTTACAAAGGGCTGAGCGATACGATTCTTGGCAAAGTAAAACTCGGTTTTTTCAACAGCAAAAGAATTAGATTCACCTATCACGATGAACGCAAACGTCAGACTACTCGAGAAGTCGATGCCAACTTTCTGATGCTGAGCTGGCCAGTCTGGTATCTACTAGGCTGGGATTACCTTAGAGAGGATGTTAGGGTATTCAGAATCGACCGAATGACAAACATCGAAGTTCTGAACCTCCCTGCTGCCAATAAACCGAAACAACTGTTCCTCGAGGCCTTCGAGCCCTATTTTTCTGCTATCTAATAAAAAAATACCGAACTTGCTAACGCCAATCTTCCAGGCTCTACGTTCTCGCACTTTAGCCGTCAGTTCTTTGAATCTTCAAATACTGCCATTAACAACAATCGAAAACAGTTGGAGGCAACCCCAGGCTGCACACAGAGCAAAAATCAAACCTCAGAGCTCACTTTTTTTAAGCCTCCCAGTTTCAAAACTAAAACTTGTCCCAAATGAACTGCGCCACCTTACCCATGGGCCGGCTCTTCTTTTTGCAAATATAAATGTCGACACTGTCGTCATCTTTGAGGTCTTTGAGATGGGTTATCGACCCGCGCTTTAAGTCTGCCTCAATCGTGTGATAAGGCAACCTGCCCCACCCTAGCCCATTTGCTATAATCTCTCGCTTTGAAGCC
>JABSOQ010000153.1 GCA_013216195.1 Bdellovibrionales bacterium | reverse complement strand
GTAGCTGGTGCAGTAAGATGGAGTGGAAATCGCAACATGAGCTCAGGCACCAGAGGCGGTAGCCCTATTGGAAGAGCCAAAGCCGAAAAAGAATGCGGTCAACTGATCGAAAATGGTGGCACATTACGAGCTGGCAATGGCAACTATGCAAATCCTGACTTTCCGAACAAAGCAGAGCAGTACATCTGTATTCATGCCGGTGAAGTCATCAATTACAAAGGGCGAGTTCTCAAATACATGCACAACTCAACAAGAGACTCTCTACTGCCTGAAATCTTAGAGGCCTTGTGCGAAAGAGAAACACACTTCGCCTGTAACTGATATCAGGCCAAAATGGCTTTTGCACTTTAATGGCATGCATCGGCCCGAAAAATTACTTAGACCCTAATGCATATACCCCCAAACATTCATCCTAAAAGCCTCTCGAAAGAGAGGCTTTACTTTTAGTGAAGCCAAACACAATCTGAAGCACTGAGTCTAATTGCAAACCTTCGCACTTTAATAGGCCACCTTGTGTTGGTGAGAGAGTGCACATGCTTTAGTCTTTAAAAAGTGGAATTAATAGCTTTAGATCTTTCTATTTTAGTACTCTACATCTCTTTTGTGCTCGTAGTTGGCTTTATCTATAAGAACAGGGTCAACACCAAGAAGAGCTTCTTTCTAGCTGATAGAAGTCTCCCATGGTGGTGGGCGGGCATCTCGATCGTGGCTACAACCTTCGCCGCCGACACTCCCCTTGCCATAACAGGTATCATTGCAAGCAAAGGCCTCAGTGGTAACTGGCTTTGGCTTGCCTGGATCGGAGCACATTCTGGGGTCGCCGTTTTATTTGCCAAGTGCTGGTCTAGGGCAGGTACAGTGACGGATGCCGAGCTGATTCAGCTGCGCTATTCAGGCAAAGGCAGAGACCAGCTCCGACTGTTTCGCTCACTTGTAAGTGGCCTGCTTATCAATTGCATTGTTCTTGGTTGGGTTCTCAAAGCCATGGTCAAAATTTCGAGTCAGTTCTTTGATTGGGAATTACTTTCCCCTGGGCTGTATGAAGCAGTCGCACTGCTTTGGCCGGCAGGTACTGTTCTTGGCACTGCATCTGATGGCATCACTTTGATGCTACTTATGGCTCTTGTCTGTTTGTATTCTTCTTTAGGGGGCCTCAAGGGTGTGGTGCTTACCGACTTGTTTCAGTTTTTCTTGGCTCTAGGAGGTTCGATCTGGCTTGCTATCAAAGCTACCGAAAAAGTCGGCGGGCTTGAGAAGCTACAAAGCTCTCTAGTAGAAATGGGCAAAGGTGATGCTTTAAAGCTGTTTCCGACTAGCGAGATGGCCTGGATTGAGAGTTTAGAGATCCCATTTATTCTCTTCGGTGCCTACCTTGTTGTTCAATCTCTCACCAACCTGAATGTTGATGGCGGCGGATACATCATGCAGAGACTGAACTCAGCCAAAGATGAGTCTCAAGCCCAAAAGGCTAGCTTGGTGTTTATTTTCTTTCACTACCTCGTTCGCACTTGGCCTTGGTTCATTGTGGCCTTCGCTGCCTTAGTGTTAATACCAGAAGGCAATGAGTCGTTGCACTTTGGAGAGAGCGCTTTACCTGCGAGTCAAGACCGAGAACTCGCTTACCCCATTTTGATGAAAGAGCTACTTGCGCCAGGCATACTGGGCCTAGTTCTCACAAGCTTAGTAGCCGCATTTATGAGTACGGTCGATACCCACATAAATTGGGGGTCTTCTTACTTGGTGAACGATTGGGCTCCAAAGGTGTTTCCCAACCTATCTGGCGAAGACCAACTCAAGCTCTCTAGGCTAGGTATTGTCTTTTTCACTCTAGCGGGTGTGTTTGTTAGTTTTCAGATCGAAACTATCGAGCAGGCCTGGAAGATCGTCGCTGCAATCGGTGCCTCAATGGGCCTTCCCACTATTCTTAGGTGGGTGTGGTGGCGAGTGAACGCGATGGGAGAGTTCACAGCCCTTTCAGTAGGGCTAACGGCAGCCTTCGCACTATCTCAGCTAACAAATTGGCCTTATGAGCTCCGGCTGATTTTGACATTTGCAAGCAGTGGCCTAGGTATGCTGATAGGTATCTACTTTCTTTCGCCAGCAAGGGAGAGTGAGGTCAAAGAGTTTTTTTTGAGAGTGTCACCAGCAGGTTTCTGGCCCAGGCGAAGCCCTAGCCAAGCGCTGAAGTCTTTGGTGCAACCTATAAGCCAGAGCCTGTTACTTATGACAGCCATCATTGCTAGCTTGTCTGTGGGGCAAAACTACTTTTTTTCAGACCAGATAAATATGTTGTCGATAGGGCTCGCTCTTTCGAGCCTAGTGACCTTTTACTTCAGCTTTAGGTTGAACGGACCGAAAGCTTGAATACAGAACTCCTAGACAAATTGCTTTTGATGGTACCCCTAGGACAAAGGCGACACCTTTGGGCTAGTGGCCAAGCCGCGTGAACCTCTCCATCTTGACGCCGTCAAGTTTGTAAGAAGACTCACCGTGCTCACTCTTTGAAGTCGAAATGCTGAAAACTCCAGTAACCCATGCCGGGTTCGAGACAACCTCGGATGGAATCGCTTCTCTCAACTTCACTGTCACGATCAAATTCGGCGGAGGTGGTGGCACGTGAATACAGGCCTGCGCATCTGGAACCAATACAAACTCTTGCAAAGACGAGTAATCATCAGACAAGGGCACAATGTAGCCCGGCACTTTTACGACCTCGCCATCTAGAGCTAGAAGTGCCGCTGGCCCCTTACCAGTCGAGGGATCAAAATCGTAAAACCAGCGCCAATCAATCTGAGGAATCCCATCAGGGTCTTTCAATGCTTCTCTGACAGCGGTAGAGCTGCCACCAAAAAAGGGTACAGAATCAAATATGACTAGTCCGCAAACTATGCCGGCTATCCCAACAACTATAATTTGAATCATGCCCTGAGGACTATTCATAAACTACCTTCTAATCGTCAAACCATCGCCAAGTGAGTTTCTGTAGGCACGCCAAGCCGGCACGATACTGGCCACAAGACCACCACCAAATATTGAGATCAAATAAAAGAAATCATTATTTGAGGGCGCCATCAAACCAAGACTCAGCCCGAGCTTAGTCTCTAGAATTGGTTTACCAACAATGAGGCCAAAATAGAGCATCGAGACTCCAAGGGCAATACCTGAGGCTGTGAGAAGGGTGGTTTCGAATACCAACACCGTAAAAATGAACCCTTTTTTTGCCCCGACAGACCTTAAGATAGCCATCTCTCTGCGCCTCTCGTTTAGAGTCGACAGCAGCGCTATGAGCATACCGATGAGACTTACAAAAAACACCATGGCGCTCACAACCAATAGAGCGTTTTCAGCCGTGCCTAAAGTCTGCCATAAGTCTCTCAAGGTTATTCCTGGCAAGATCGCCATAAGTGCCTCTGGCTGGTAATTGTTAATCTCTCGTTGGAGTTTGAAGACTGCTATCCTCGACTTCAGCTTCACAAAAAAAGCAGTCACGTCTGAAGGCACAAGCTCGCTCTCTACGATCTCTTCAACAGAGACCTCTTCACCCGGCCTTGGTGGAGCACCACTTTGCCAATCTAGGTGCAAGGCCCTCAGCGCTTTCAAAGAAATGTGCAATGACTTGTCAACCGGTGTGCCGGTTTTCTTCAACACCCCAACAATGGTAAAGGGTTTGTCGTAGTGATCTTGAAAAGCAACACTTTCAGAACCATGAGACAATACAATTCGGTCTCCGACTGAATATTTAAGCCTTTCGGCAATCTCGGCACCAATAACAACATCAAAAAGCTGCTCAAAGGTTTGCCCAGAGCTGAATTTAAGTTTCTGGCTTCCCGAGTGCATATAATGTCGAAAATAGTTTTGGTTTGTGCCAACGACCCTGTAGCCCTTGTGCGAATCTCCTAATGAAATGGGTATTGTCCAATCGACGTTTTTATGACGACTCCACTCATCGAAAGACTCAAACGAGATATTATTGGTGGCGTTTCCAATTCGAAAAACCGAATACAGCAAGAGATTAACTGGTCCACTTCGAGCACCAACAATCAGATCGACTCCAGAGACCGTGCTCTCAAAGCTTGAGCGAGCAGCCGTACGAACTCTCTCGATACCAAGAAGCAAAGAAACGCTGAGGGCAATCGACAGAATGGTGAGGACTGTAGTCACTTTTCGGCTTAGAAGACTTTTTATTGCGACTCTTGCGACTGTCACAATGAGCCCCCTAACTCTCTATCAGAACTGACAGCCTGACTAGCTCTGTTTAAATCACTGAGCCTTATAGTGCGGTCGAATCTGCTACTGAGGCTTTGATCATGACTCACAAATAACAAAGACGCCTCAATCTTTTCACACTCTAAAAACAAAAGCTCAATAAACCGGTCCCGTATGTCAGCATCGAGAGCAGAGGTTGGCTCGTCAGCTATGACAATCTCGGGTTTACCGATCAGAGCCCTAACGGCTGCAACCCTCTGCTGCTGGCCTACACTCAGCTGCGTGACGTTTTTCATTTTCAAAACATCAGGTCCCAATTTTAACTCGGCAAAAAGCCGAGTCGCCTCTGCCTCAACAGAGCCCCCAGAGGCCAGCGTTCGAGCTTTTTTGACCTTTGAAAATTGACAAGGCAGGGTCGCATTTTCCATAGCAGAGAAATAGGGCAACAAATTGAACATTTGAAAAATAAACCCCATATGATCACCACGAAATTGATCTCTCTCAGCGGCCGTCATTTTGACAAGGTCTTTTGACAAGACTTCGACACTTCCCTCTTGAGGCACGAGAACCCCACCTATCAGGTTAAGAAGAGTCGACTTACCACTCCCGCTTGCCCCTTGTAAGAAAACACTCTCACCTTTATCAACTTGTAAGCTTTCAATGTCTAACAAAGGGGCGCTGCTCCCTGGCCATGAAAACTTCAAATTCTTGATCTCTAAAATCGATTGCATTTATTGACCTAGATTTATAACACTTTGCTTAGGCGTAAGAACCACAGAGACAGACCCCGAAGCAGTCAATGCCTGAACCTTTAGTTTCTTCATTCTGCTAAAGTTTTTGAACATCGGAACTTCCACCTGAGTTAGCTTGTCGATGTCAGAGCACTTGTAACTGTATTGGATACTGAACTCAGAGTGACCCTCACCCGAAGCATGATCCTCATCGTGGTGACCTTTGTGGTCATGATCATGGTGCCCATCATCATGGTGGCCATCAACATGGTGCTCATGACCTTTGTCATTTTTTATCAAACCCGATTCTACTTTGGCTGCAGCATCTGCCTTGCAGTTTGCACGACTTGGTATCGACACATTTTGTCCTGCAATTTTAAGCTTTTCAACTGCGGCATTTACCGCACTCTTTTGCTCTTTGGTTCTGGCCTCATGCTCGAACCCGACGACGTCATGGGCTGGTAGTTCAATTTCAATAATCAACTTTTGCCCGTCTGTTGCCAAATTGAACTCACCAACTCCATGTTCATGGGCATCGTGGTGCCGGTGCTCATGATCATGGCCATCGCCTGCAAAAGCATTCACTGAAAAACAAATCGCTAGAATTAGTGTATAAATCGGCATTCTGACTCCTCGCATTCTGCGTTTCTAATCATGCCACAATCGAGAAAAGTGTTCTACTTTTGATACACTTTTCGCAAATATAGTCGATTTGAGCCACCAGCATCGTTCTGGAGCGAAGATCATGGTAAGGTCGGGTATGCTGGTTGGCTTTGTTTTATTAGCATTGATGTTTATCAGCCCTGTCACCTGGGCCTGCGATAAGCATTTGGAAATGGGATTCGGACCCGATGGAGGTTTTCAGGGCTCTTTCCTGAATGCTTCTATGCATTTGGATGAGAGTGAAACTGCTCAGTTTCAGCACACCCAGTCTTCAAAGCGTTATGAAGTCATTGAAGCTAGTGATGAAGAATCACAGCCCAGCAACACCCCAGCAAAAGAATCCTCAAATTGATCTTCATTTCATTTCTTAAGCACCACTGCCCTGGACAAACGAAACTTCTATCTGTGGCAATTATACTCTTTCAATTATGGACAACAAGGTATAAAAGATCTCCGTCTTAGCCGGAGAAGTATTTTGGAGCCAATCATTGTGATCGTTGGTTTTTTGGGAGCTGGTAAAACTACTCTTCTTAAGAAACTAACCAAAGAGTACATTAAGAGCCAATGGCAAGTTCAAATTGTCCTTAATGATTATGAAAATGCCAACCTCGATGCTCAGCAGTTTCTAGATCTATTAGACGCAAGCGAAATCAACTCTCTTAGCGGCAGCTGCATCTGTTGCTCTGGCATCCACGAGCTAAGAGCTTTGATCAACGCTGTACCTAAACGAGAGAATGGTATAACTTTGATAGAAGCCAACGGAACTTCTGATGCCTGCACCCTGATGGAGTTTTTAGGCGTGGGTATCAAAGATCATTTTCTACCACCTGTTCAAGTTAGCGTTGTAGATGTTCGGAATTGGCAAGCACGAGGAAACCAAAATGAGCTCGAAGCCAACCAAATTGAAGTATCGTCGCTAGTAGTTTTGAATCACTGCGACAGTGTCTCTGAAGATCGAATTCAGCAGGTTCGCTCTGAAATTAGGCAGCTCAATCCGAAAGCTCAACAGATGACTTTTGAAGAACTTAATGGCTCATCACTAATTAAATTAAAACCGAACAAAAGCAGCTCAAACAAAATGGATCACCTCAAAGCGCACTGGTCCTCTTGTTCGATTGACTTGCCTGAGCCCATCACAAAAGAGAAGATGGGCCGCTTCATGGCTGCCCTCCCAGATGGGGTTCTACGAGCCAAGGGCTGTACCCGACTGGAGGGCGATGACTATTACACTTTCTTTGATCGAATACCGTCTGGTGAGGTTACCTCGCGCAGGTTCCACGCCAACCTCTTGAACGGCCCCCAGTTGGTCGTGGTCGGTCCAGAGAGCCAACCAGAGCAACTCAAAAGCCTGTTATCTGAGATCGTTCAGTAGTTCGGAAATAGCTCGGGCCTAGAATCTCAACCTATGACTTAAGCGGTCTCAAGAATCGAGCTGTTAACCCAAGACTTGCTGGACGAAAATAGACCAAATCAATCTGTTGAACCAAAAGCTCGAATAGCTCCGTATTGAAAGGTCATCTCGGGTGGCTCTGTTAACTCAGCCTCAACATTGCCCTTTTGAATCAAAACAGCTCGAGCCTTCTCCCAATGAAAGGGCCCATCATACTCCTGATTAGTAGCAGAGCTAAGTAACTCAAAGGCATCTTGGGCTCTCACCCAATCAAACAAGCCATCAGCTGTGGCATGCCGACCTGAAAAAACTGGGTTCACCAAAATGTACTCATCAGCATAGGTGGCAGGGTCTTGCTCAAGCTTTTCTTCAAGCCAGGTCAGATACAACCTCCCATCGGCAGACAGCAATTTCATATACACTTTCATTATTGCTCTAATGTCAGAACCGTAGCTGAAAGGGCCAAACACGTCTGTGATTAATGAGACTCTCCCGTAGAAAGAGGTCAGCAAACCCATTTCATCCATTTCGACCAAATCAAGGCCGTGAAACTCTTGAAATCGCGCCCGATCGCTTTCAGAAGGCTCCAGTGCTCCTGCTGGTTTAGCAAAAGAAATGTCGACGCCCACAATCCCTGGGTTCAGGTTCAAGCCTTTCATCAAAGCAAACCTTTTACCTCCGCCCATATCGATCCACAAACTACCTGGGCCAAGCTGATGCACCAATGGCAACAGGCCAAGCTGATTGCCAAAAGGAAAAGCACGGTTGTAGGTGTTGAGGTCTCTATCAACTCTAAACAGATTATTCTGAAGATACTCAGATGGATGCCTCATTTCGACAAAGCAATTTGCACTGCTGCTGGCTCCTGAAAACAGGGAAACTAGCAAAAAAAGCTTCAGAGAGAACACACGCATAGCCTATTGAGGTGCAATTTCGGTACCCCAAGAGATCAGCGACAATTTTTGCCACCTCTCACCTGGCGAGTCTGCTCGCCCGAAAGTTTGCCCACAACATGCACTCCTACCTGAAATGGAAGGTGTCGGCATCAAAATCAAATTGTACCGTGCAAGCATTGCGCTCAGAGCCCTCGCGAACTTCCCCATGTTTCGTGAGCAAGGTCTTCAAATCAGTTTCTCCGCTTTGGCGGGCGATTTGTACTAACGTACGGTAGTTCCATGCAACAATCGCCAGAGTGGTGAGCTGCTGATGAGTCAGATTGCTTTCAAATCCAGTGAGCAAGAGTTCATCCAATTTAGTACCCATCAGCACTGCTACCGAAGCAGGAAGAGCTGAACGCTCAGGATAAAACCCTTGATCGTAGTAAGTGGCAGCTAAACTGTGAAGCTCATTGCCACGCCCACTCTGCTCGATTCGGCCAACCACGTCGTCGAGCGCTAGTGATTCGCCACTTCGATCACGAAAGACAACTCCAGGAAGTTGCTCCCAATCTAGACCTTGCTCACGAGACCAATACCTTAGCTG
>JABSOQ010000152.1 GCA_013216195.1 Bdellovibrionales bacterium | reverse complement strand
GGCTTCTCATACTCTGAGCTAAAGAAAAATCATCTCGCCCACCACAGAGCCCCTGCAACTCTTGATGACCCCGACTACTCTTCCTCTGGAAATGAAAACTTCTGGGTTTGGCTTTTTAGCTTTAGTACTAAGTACTTTGGCCTCAAAGAGTTTGCAAAATTGCACATACACGTTGCTTTGCTCTACGTGCTTGGAGGCAGTTTCACCAAAGTCGTGATTCTATTTGCAGTACCCTCTTGGATATCAGCCTTACAGCTTTTTTACTTTGGGACTTATCTACCCCACCGCGCCACAAATGGGGCCAATTATGACCGGCACAAAAGCCGCTCCAATGACTTTCCAACCTGGTTGAGCTTGCTCACCTGCTTTCATTTCGGATACCATTATGAACATCACCTGTTTCCGTATCTGTCGTGGTGGCAGCTTCCAGCAGCCTATAAGGTGAGAAAGAAGGGGGCCTCAAATGTGGATCGCTAGCTTTTTGCTTTCATTTTTGTTTATGGAATTCGCAGCATGGGCTTTACACAAGTACGTCATGCACGGAGTGCTTTGGTGGCTGCACGAAGACCATCACCGAGTACGCAAAGGGTATGTGTACCAAAAGAATGATTTCTTCGCGATCGTGTTTGCTATACCGAGCTTCTTCTTCATCTTGTTTGGAAACATTGGTAACATCCCGCCGCTCGAGGGCTCAGGCTATGGCATCATGGCCTATGGTTTTATTTACTTTTTATTTCATGAAGTAGTGATCCACAGACGATGGAAGTTTATGGATCTGAACAGTTGGTACTTCAAAGCAATCAAAGAGGCTCATCGCCATCACCACCAAGTCAATACGAAAGAAGGCGCCACAAACTTTGGCATGCTTCTGCCTCCCCTTAAGTATTTCAAAAAACATTTTGCACCAGGGCCAATAAGAAAAACAAAAAACGCGTAAAACCTGGGTCGCTTATCAAACGCACTGTAAAATTCGATTGTTCTACTGGTTAACTAACTTGCAACTTCGCACGTCCATGAGTTTGTAAATGGCAGTTGAGGCATTCCCCTGTTTTTTCATTTTTCCTGTGTGATGCCTAACATGAAAGCAAGGTCCATCTTTGGATCCGCTTTGATAGAGCTTAACCGTGCCTTTAGAGCCTTGGACGGTCGCAAATTTTGTACAACCCTCAACGGGTGGCATCCAGACTCCGGCGGTAGCAATTGATCGTTCATACAATAGCTCAGGGTCATCTCCCAAGATCTCAGCGGTCAGTTGACAATCTACCAAGGTCCTCACAACGCCCTCACGTGTCTGCTCTTCTGGCCATAAGATCAAGAACAACACATAAGCAATTAGAAGAACTCCCAAGATCTCTTTAGCAAATTTGAAGTACTGCATAAGCGCCCTTCTCTGTAGACTGTTCTCAGATGAGATTCAAAATCGAATGCTTAGTTGAACCCATGGCCATAATCATATTAGCAAAGATCAAAAAGCCAACAACTGCCCAAAATACAACCGGCGGTTTCGCCTTCCACCTCAATTCACTTTCAAACTTCAAATAGAGGGGCAATTGGCTGCACGGAAACAAAATAATCAAGTGCCAATAGTTAAAATCAATTGGCGAAATCATGCTAGCAAACAACAACGACAAAAAACCCGCAAAAGCGTAATGAACAACAAAAGGTTCAGCCTTATCACGCAACTGCCAAAACTTAAGCTGGCTGAGCCTAGGCTTCAAAAACTGATAGTTCCAACGGGCAACAAAGACTATCGAGATAACCGCAAAGACGTGCTTCACAATGTCCCACATAACTTGCAAAACTGCAGTCAGCCCGCCTTCTCCTAGCCAGATCGCGAGCTCAACGCCTTTAAATACGTCTTTTGGAAAAAAGCCGCTGTTGAAGCGTAGCCAATACACAATGCCCTTTAGAGTCGGAAACACATAAATCAAGCCTCTGAACAAGAAGGCTTTCGGGTTTTTGTTACCGACCATTAGGTCTGGGTTGGCGGCAACCTCCAAAGCAAAGGGTACCAAAGAGGCTAGAAACAAACTAAAAGCCAAGCCGGCGCCCCACCAATTTACCTTTACTTGTCGCCAGTAGATAAGAAGAAGACTCAACAGACCCAATACAATAAACGAGTTATGAAGCTGCATCGAAAGCATCACAGCCGTGACATTCAAAAAGCTCATCCAGAAAGATGCCTTCTCGACGGATCGACTCGCTGACCACAAGTGCAAACTCGACGTAAAAATCAAGTACGCCGGATTCCACAGAAAAACTTCACTCACCCGCCATGGGTTCAACCAAAAAAACAGCAGAACCCAGGGCAATGCAGACACTCCGACATGTCGACTCACAACGCTTAACAACATCAGGAGTGCAAAAACGTGAAGGATCTCAATCAGCAGAAGTGGCGCAGAGATGTCGTTATGGATCAACATCGGCAAGCCAGCTACTAATGAAGTGAGCGGCCCCATCACAGAGCCCATACCACTCGAGCGATTTCCGTGATGAATCAGGCGCCCCTCTTGCACCAGAGCTTCAGCTTTACCAAGAATTTGACCAACATCAGGGTCTACGACCATTGTCATCGCATAAAGGTGGCCAAGCAGTATACCTGCCACCACAAGCAGCCAAAAAGCCCAGGGCTTGACTAGGTTTTGTTGATGAAAACCGAAAATGACACTCACTCCCTTAAATCTGTGAGGCCACAATAACCCGCTGCGAATTAAAGGTTAAGGTCAAAAAGACGATTCATTGACTAACTTGTGCTTGCCAGCCTTTGCCGCACAATTTCAGCAGCGGACTTGATCCAAACAGGCTCTGAGTTTAAACAAGGCACAAGGGTAAACTCTTCACCCCCACTCTCCAGAAACTCTTCTTTTAACCCCATACCGATCTCTTCAAGAGTTTCGAGGCAGTCTGTTGGAAATGCCGGGCAAGCTATACTCACACTTTTGACTCCACTCACAGCAAGCTTTTTCAGTGTTTCGGAAGTGTAGGGGGTAGTCCACTTCGTCGGGCCAAGACGTGACTGAAAGGTCATCGTCCACTGATCTTCTGACCAACCCAAGGCCTTCGATAGAGCTTGAGCGGTATCATAGCATTGTGCCCGGTAACACGAGTCAAAAACTGGCTTCAAGGCCTCAGACTTCCCAGCGCACGATTTGGCACAACAATCTGGAACTTTCAGGCAGTGGGCTTTCGACGGATCTTCTTTTCGAAGAATGCTCTCTGGTAAACCGTGAAAACTGAGAAGGTGATGCTCAATGTTTTTATCTTTCGTACTCGAGCGAATCAAATCTGCTTGTGCTTCGATGTATTGAGAGTTTGAACTGTAGGAACACAAGTAATCGTATTTAATTTGAGAGCTGACTTCATCAAGCTTATCAAAAGCCGTACGCGTGGTCGCTGTTGAGAACTGTGGAAACAACGGAAAGACAACGGCTTTGTTGCACCCCTGATCCTTGAGGCTCTGCATCGCAGACTGCAATGACGGCTGCTGGTATCTCATGCCGAGCGACACAGGAACATTGAGTTCTTTTGCAAGCTTATCTACAAACTGCTCAGAGTGATGCAGCAAAGGCGACTTGTCGATATCATGCATCCAGATCTTTTTGTAATTTGCACCCGAATCGTATTTTCGTTTTGGCACGATTAAGAGATTCACCAGTGGCCAACGTACAAAACTTGGTGCCGTAATCACCTCAGGGTCCATTAAAAACTCTTTCAAAAACTCACCAACGTCTTGAGGCTCGTAACTTTTAGGGGTGCCTAAATTGACGACGAGAACCCCCGTCTTATTCACGCCACTTGTTTCGCCCAATTGTAGCTCCTCTCCAAAATGTCACTGAGTCCAACCGTGCCAGTAAAATTACCGAACACATTCAAACCTGTGCCTGGCTTAGGGTAACTCTCTAAGCATTTCTCAAACTTCAAACCATAAAAAGGGAGTGCTGATCTCCACACAGAGACATGCCCATCAATTTGTTCGGCGGCTTCTCCATATAGCTTATGAAAGTCTCTTACACTCGCCTCTTTCACTTTGTCTGCCGCCTTATCTCTCAGGTCAAAACCCTTCTGCCAACCATAAATAAAGCGGTGAAAGTGCACGTTATCTTTTGAGGTGCGGAACAAACCAGGATCAAATTGCACACCTAAAGCAGAGAACCCAGCCTCTTCAGGAAACAAGCAACCATAGCCCTCAAATTCTGAAGTCGGTCTTTTGGCTACGATGTAAGCAGAAGCCAAATCAAGAGCCGGTACGCTGGCTAACTTTTCAGAAAACTCTTCGAACCGAGTGCCAGACATCGAGAGGTTTAAAAAAGCCTTTAAACCAACACAAATCGCCACTTGGCCCTTCAAACTGTCAGGCCCCTCCAAATCTGTGCTTTCGTGAAACATCACACCCTTTGACTGCAGCTTTTGCCTCAATGCCGACATCAGCTGACCCATACCGCCTTCGGGGTAGGCGGTGATGGTACCAAATTGCTTTAGAGGCTTGAAATCTCGCCCTTGCAGAAGCTTACGCGTCACGAGTTTCGCAGACAACTCTTTGGAGTTTCCACCGTACACACCTTGAAAACCAGGCTCGAGTACCTTTTGACAAGCTCCCTGGCCGAGCACACGACCGCCCCAATCTCTTAGTGTTTCACCTGGTTTGGGTTTCGAACCAGAAGTCTTAGCCATTAACCCGATCGCACCCACCACTGCCAATGTGGCATCAGAGAGACCAACGGGTAGACGCTTTGGCTTTGAGTTGAAAATGAACTTTTTAGAGACCAAACTTGAAGGCTTTACTTCGTTAACTTCTGCAAACTCAAAAAGCCTTTGAGTGAGTTTTGTGCGAACAACTCCCATCGCCGCCGACTCATAAAAGCCACCAAAATCAGAAGTTGTGGTCTGGAGAATCCCACCTGTAGAGGCCGGCTCAAAGAGCTCTACATCTACTCCATGCCAATGCAAGCATGCAGCAGTTGCCAAACCCGTGAAACCTCCACCATAAACACGAAACTTAGGCTTCATAACGACTTTGAAAACATAGACTGGTCAGGAGATTTAGCAAGTAACCTCTTGTCGAGTGCCATCGCAGAGTTTCTCAAGAACGGTAATCCCTTTTGCGTCTGGATCATCCTGTTCCCCTCAAATCTAACTAACCCATCTGCGACCATTGGGGCCAGCCTCTCTTGTAAGACAGTGAAATCAACTTGGCTTTCAAGGTCGACCTCAGCCCTTGTCATGAACTGTAATATTTGTTCGCGCACGGCCAAGTCTTCTTCACTTAGCAAGTGCCCCCTTAAGGTCGGCACACTGCCGCCGTCAATTTCACGTTCATAAACAGGCAATTCTTTTTTGTTCTGATGAAAACAAGTTGGAGCTTCTGAAATTGCACTGACACCCAAACCGAGTAATACTTCAGTTCGATGCTCGGTATAACCCATAAAATTTCGGTGTAGCTTGCTCTGCGCCCTGGCTACAGCCAGCTTCTCATCTGAAAGCGCAAAGTGATCGAGACCTATGTCTTCATAACCGGCTTCTAAAAAAACCTCTCGCCCCATCTCGTACAAGTGATATTTGTCTTCACCCTGCGGAAGATCCTCAATCTTAAACAACCGCTGCGCCGGCTTGATCCAAGGCACAACAGCTAAACTGTAAAAGGCTACACGATCGGGTCTTAATTCTAAGGTCTTCTCAAGAGTGATTTGCATTCGTTCAGGGGTCTGCTGAGGCAAACCGTATATCAAATCAAAATTCACAGAGGTGTAACCAATCTCTCTGGCCATCTCAGTGATCGACTTATTCTCCTCGAAGGTTTGGATTCGATTTATCAGCCTCTGCACTTCTACGTTGAAATCTTGAACCCCTAAGCTCACTCTGCGAAAGCCCATATCATAAAGTGCTTGAAGTTGCTCACGGTTAGTGCGCCTGGGGTCTACTTCGATTGAGCCCTCAAACTCACCGTTTTCAAGACTCACAGAACTTAGTACAGGCTCAAGCAAAGCCTTCAAGTTGTCGGCAGAAAGAAAAGTGGGGGTGCCGCCACCAAGGTGCAATTGCCGCATTGGTCTTGAGCCAAACTCGGCCACCGCAGATTTGTAGATCTGCCACTCTTTGAGCAACCGCTCGACATACGGATGTTCTTTTTTGTGCGATTTCGTAATCACAGTGTTGCAACCACAGAAACTGCAAAGTGTTTCACAAAACGGAATGTGCATGTAAATCGACCAGCCCGCATCAGTAGGCCCCAAGCCCGCCTTAATGGCCTGTGTCCACTGCTCCCATGAAGGAGTTTCTGACCAATAGGGCACTGTCGGATAAGAGGTGTACCTGGGGGCCTGAACATCGTATTTTTTAAACAATTCTGAAGACATCAAGTCTCTCCTTGGCTTTTGCTCTAACCACCAAATTCTTCACGGATCCTTTGAACAAAGCGACGCACATTCACTTCAGGCGTCTTTGGTAATACACCATGACCTAGACCACTCACCCACAGCTTTCTTTGCTCAGGGGCTAGAGACTTGATGGGCTTGAGATAAGCATCCATATGCTTTTCAAAACTCTCTGGGTCTGAAAACAGAAGCGACTGGTCAAAGTTTCCTTGTATGAACTGACCTGCCTTATTGCCCTCAAAGACCTCTTTGAGGTCGAACCTATGGTCATAACCAAAACCAGCAAAAGATAAGGTCTTAACCAAATTGTACTGAGCGGTTCCGACGCCTTTTGAATAGTAGCCCAACTGCTTCGGAAACCGGTTCGAAAGCCGTTCAAGAGAGGGCATGATCACACTTTCAAAAATCGGCACAGACAAACCTCCTGAAGAGGTATCAAACAACATCACCAACTCAGCTCCTGCTTTGAGCTGCATATCAATGTTGAGCTCAAGAAGAGGTACGAGTCTTTCAAAAATTGGATTTACCATATCAAGAGCTGATTTAGATATGATCATATTGCCACTATGCGAGCCCTCCACTGCGTAGGTAAACAATGTCCAAGGCGCACCGACGAAGCCAATGAGACTCTTATTATCAGGCAGCCGGGCACGTGTCTGTTTCAAAGCCTGTGCCTGAAACTCAAGTTGTTTTATGGCAACATCTGGCTCAACTAGCTTGTCAACATTTGAATGAGACACAATTCGGTCAAAAGTGGGCCCAGGAGCATACTCAAGCCCCAACCCCAAAGCTTCAAGAGGAAACAGAATATCACTGAATAGAATCGAGACATCAAAGTCAAAGTCATCTATCGGGCCGAAGGCCACTTCAGCTGCAAGCTCCGGCGTTTTGCACAACTCTATAAAAGAGTGTTTTTTTCTTAGAGCCTGATAATGAGAATGATAGCGACCGGCCTGCCGCATGAACCAGATCGGAGGGCAGCTATTGCCTTTACCACTCAAAACATTTTGAAACTTTTCATTAGCCACTCTGATCTCCTTTGTAGAGCCATTGGTATCCGACTCCTCTAACTGAACGAATGCAATCACCAGCAGGCCCAAGAGCTTGCCTCAAATTCACAATCAAATTGTCGACGGTTCTGTGCGAAGGGTTAGCTGAATCTTTCCAAGCATGATCGAGAAACTCATCTCTAGAGATTGTAACTGGCGCTCTTTCGACGAGCATCCACAAGACATCATACTCTTTCTGACCCAAAAAGTGAGTCTCACCCTCGGCGCTTGTCACAGACCTCACATCAAAATCAATTTCAACACCTTGTATTTTCAATCGCCTTTGACTCACATGATCTTTGAGCACATGGTTCACTCTCATCAGCAGCTCTTTAAGATGAAAGGGCTTTGGTATAAACTCCTCTGCACCCAACTCGAAGCCTTTCAATCGGTCTTCTGCAGTTGCCTGAGCAGTCAAAAAAATTATGGGTGTGTCATTGGTTGCTTTGATGTGCTCCGCTAACTCGAAGCCTGAACCATCAGGCAGCCCCACATCTAAAATTAATAGGTCGAGTGATTTCGAATTCAGGATCTCTTCAGCTGTGGAGCGAGTCTGAGCCCAATGCACTTTGTGCCCTTCTTTTTGAATTCTTTCAAAAAGTGTCTCGCCCAGGATCTCATCATCTTCGACCAGCAAAATGTGGCTCATACACTCCCCCTGCTAGGAAGCTTAATCTCCACGGCAAACCCTTGGGTCTGTTGCCTCAAGAAGTTCAACTGACCGTTCATTTTTTCAACCAGAGCTCGTGCTAGGTACAACCCTACCCCACTTCCACTTTTATGGTTGTGTCGAACAAACAGTTGAGACAGTTTGCTCCAATCACCATCAAAACCCTTGCCGTTGTCTTCTAGCACTATAAGGCTTTCGCCGTTTTCATCGCTTTTGATGGCGACATGAACTTCGGTGGCTGATCCATGAGTGCTCGAATTTTGAATGATATTTGTCATAACCGCATAGAGAGCCCGCTCATCAGCATAAACCTCGTCATCGCCAGTGACATTAATACTGATGCCTGGCCATTGATGATGGACCGAGCTCATCATTTTTTTTATCGAAACGGTCTGAAGAAATAAGCTAGCCTCTTCGATTTGAGATAGGTTCAATGAGTTTTCAAGTTGCATCTGCAAACGGATAGTCTCACGAATGAGCCTAGGAAGCTGAGGCAAATCTCCCTGAGGGTGATCGTCATTCAGGGTTTCAGCCTGCAGTCTCAAACTGGCAATCGAAGTTCTTAACTCATGACTAAAGGTCGCAAAGAAACGCTTGAGCTGTTCGTGAGATCTGATCAATTGCAGCATGTAATAAATTATCGCACCACCGCC
>JABSOQ010000151.1 GCA_013216195.1 Bdellovibrionales bacterium | reverse complement strand
TTTCGCCGCTTCTTTGAGAGCCGACTAATGATCACGAGTTCTTTAGAAATCGAGCGAATATATTCATTGCGGGCAGGTTTCGGCAACTTCTGAAGCTGCTTGTAGCTCAGTAACAGAGGTCTTGTTTTTGGGTAGATTGCTTTTGTAGCTTGTGAAGGCTGTGCAAAGACTCCTGCCAAAACCAATGATAGCGAAGTCAGCGCGAGATATTTGTATTTCAACAAAAACATAAATCACCTCGTCTCCACCCCTGAGCCTTGTCTCAATTTGATGCAATAACGGTTCAACTGAAACATCGTTAGATTTACTTTGGGCTAGCTAGACTGTCTAAATTTGAGACACAAGCCTGTTAGCTTGAACTGGTGACAACAGACAAAACACACCAAATGCTTAGGCTTGACCCTCGCCGATGGGCCTGCTGAGTTGGCAGCGAGTCAACTAACTTTGGGCTACCGCCTCAAGTCCAAAAGCCCTTGGGCCTGTCACCCGCTTGGCAGGCCCAAGCCAAAACCCTGACCCAGACAGGGAGCAATTTGCCCTGTACAGGCATTATTTTCCACCTGAGTTGGCACTCCAAATGCTAATACATAATAAGTGAAAGAACCCAGACAGGACGTTTGGGGTAGAGATTCAGGAAGAATCAAAATGGGTTGGTTGGTTAAAAAAAGTAATTGGCTTCTGGCCATTCAGACTTTGGGGAGGTTAACCCGCCTCCCTAAAGGTCTGATATATATCTCTCTAGCGGTCGCTGGTTTCAGTTCAAACGCAGCTAATGTTTCAGGTACAATTGGTCGAGTCGGGGATGCCACTCATCTTGAATTCTCAGGTCTAGCCGATTGGAAGTACCGATTAGATCCTAAATCAAACACCGTCGTTGAGCTTTACGTGCCTCCTTTTGACGAGAAGACTCTAGTAGAGCTTCAGACTTGGACAGATCGTTTTATTGCCGGCATCGAAATAGATAAGAATGCTCCCGATGGTCAATATAAAGTGACCCTTAAGCTGAAACGCTCAGATGTTGAAACATTTGATTATTTAACAGATGAGCCCTCTCGTTTAATTGTAGACATATTTGAAAAGCCACAAGTTGCAGAGACCTCAAAGCCTGTTGCGCCAAAGGTGGCGAAAGCAAAAGCTCCTGTTCGAGACAGAAGGCGCGCTAAAGTGGCAGGTGATTCTAAGGCCGATGATCGCAAGCCATCTGGTGAATTAGACCCAGGCGTAAATGAGATTGATTTCAAGAACCGCTTCATCAACAACGACTACCCGCAAAGAGGTGTGTTTGATGGTGGTGATCCTGATTACAATCGCTTTCGAATTGCTGAGAAAGACGTGAAAGAGAGCGCGATCATCGCATCGAGACAGAATATCTACATTCGGTTTCCAATGCTGACAATGCCTTCGTCTGAGCTCGGGCAGCTTTTAGATACGAGGCCCAATTATGTGATCAAGCCGCGCTCTAGCCAAGAGAACAAAGAAGCCAGACTTCTTTTAACCTTGTACAAAAAAGGTAGAATAGGCCTTTTCTTCAAAGCCTATAACTACTTTAAGTCGGCATACCCTGATTCAGTTTATGATGAAATCGTGACTCACTTAGCTGCTGAGTTACAGTTTGATCGGTTCAGAAAAGAGGGCAACAGACTATCTTACGACGCAGCCAAGTCTCTTTACACCTATCTATTAGATAAGTACCCCGATTCGCCTTTAGCTGAGAGAACAAACTTTATCTTGGGGTACGCTGCTCTTGAGAGAGGGAGTGCGATCCCTGCAATTCAAAGGTTCGAGAGAATTATCAATCAGTACCCGAACTCTGAGTCACTTGATGAGGCCAAGAGAGCTCAAGCTGCGGCCTTTCTTGGGTTGAATAGGTACGCAGATGCACTTCGCACTCTGAATGACCTTTCAAAAAATGCAAAATTTAAGCGCTACTCAAGAGAGGCAAGTTACCGAATTGGTGACGTGCACTTTCAGAAGCGAGATTTCGACAAGGCAATCAAGAGCTACATCGATGCTCTAGAGAACTATCCAGAATATGAGAGCACCTTTCCGAATGCTCACTTCAATATGGCCGAGTCGTACTTTTGGAAGGGCGATTTTAGAAAAGCGCTTAGTCATTATGTAGAGTTCGTTAGCCGGTTTCCGAATCATGACTTTGGCGGTTACGCCCTCACAAGAATCGGTGAGAACCTTGGCATACTAGGAGCTGATCAGCCACGTGTTATAGGGGCATATCTCGAGTCATACTTTCGTTTTCGCGACAATCCAGGAGCGAATGTCGCCCGCGTGAGAATGTTGAGTCAGCAAATGAAGGGTATGAAAGAAAAAGAGCTTCAAAAGGCTCTGACCGAGATCTCAGAAATTGCTGATAACACTGATTTGCCGAGAATCAAAGAGTTCGTAGCTCTAATGATGGCTGACGGTTTTCACCGTCGCAAAGACTACATGCAAGCGATGGACAAGCTGATCTCTTACTATCAGAAGAACCCGACATCTGCCGACTTGAGCTTTTTCAAAAAGAAAATTTTGGCTGAGATGGCGATGGTGATGGACAAAAAGGTAAAGGGTGAGGAATTCATCCCGGCACTCGAGTTCTTTCAAGAGTACAAGCAAACTTGGCTGAGAGGTTCTGAGCGTCTCGATATACCTTACCTACTAGGTAGAGCCTACGAGCAAGCTGGAGTGCTGTCTGAAGCTGGAACCATCTACAAAAAGACACTTGCAGATCTTGATGGGCTTAAGGGCACTGAGAGATTGAAGCAAATTCGTGTTAGCGAGCAGCTGCCAAGTCAAGATGAGATCAACTTGAGATTGGCTAGAGTTAGTGAGCAGGGCCGAGATTACAGTGGGGCTGAAAAGTTTTTGAAGAAAATAAAGCAGCCAACCAAACTGTCTTCGAGTTCTAAAATTGAGCGAGTCATCATTAGTGCTGAGGTCGCAAAGGCAAAGGGCCAAACCGAAAAGGCCAAGTCATTGCTGTCAAAGCTTGAAGAGAGTTGGAAGGGTCAACCTGAGCTCGTGGCACCAGTATTGATGGACCTAGCTTCTCTTCAGCACCAAGACAATGAGCAAATTGATGCGATTCAGTCGATCGAAAAAATGGAGGAGAGTCGGCCAGAGGAAGGCTATCCCCAGCCTCTTGATATTGAAATGCTAACTACGAAAGGCAAGGTTCTAGAAAAGCAGGGTAAGAAGCTTGCGGCAGTTGAAGCCTACGTCAATTTGTTGAACCAGTATGAGGGCAAGGCTCCGTTGGGGTCTGTTCGCTACCGGGCTGGTGATTTGCTGTACAAAGAGGGTGACCTCAAGGGTGCAGAGTTAATTTGGAACAAGTTGAGCCCAGAAAAAGATTCTATGTTTTTGAGATTGGCAGAAGAGCGATTGAAAGATGCTGAATGGCAGAGCACATACAAAAAGTACATCGAACGTATTCCAGCGATGTCTGGAAGAAAGAAGGAGTAAGCAGTGGCAGGACGTGATTTCAGTGTTATCCACACCGCAGACAGAAAAATGCAAGCAGTTCTCGAAACGGCAGAGAATATAGCAGGCAGTCGAGCCACGGTTTTGATTCATGGCGAAAGTGGTACAGGTAAAGAACTTCTGGCACGCTTCATTCACGCTAAGAGCCAGAGGGCGAACAAGAGATTCGTTGCTATCAACTGTGCGGCCGTGCCAGAGGGGCTTCTAGAAAGTGAATTGTTTGGCTACGAAAAAGGCGCTTTCACGGGAGCTGACTATTCAAAGCCAGGTAAGTTTGAATTAGCGAATGATTCGACCTTTTTACTTGATGAAATCTCAGAGATGCCGCTGCTGCTTCAAGCGAAACTGTTGCGGGTGATTCAAGAGAGTGAAATAGAGCGAGTCGGTGGTAAGCATCCAATCAAAGTGAATGTAAGACTGATTGCGACTACTAACCGGAGTTTGCAAGAAATGGTTGAGGCTGGTCAGTTTAGAGAAGATCTGTATTACCGATTGAATGTGATTCCGATGGAGATTCCGCCATTGAGGCAGAGGTTCAAAGATATTGAGCTTCTTTCTCATCTGTTTGTTGAGATGGCAGCAGCAGAAAATGGTGTTCCTGTAAAACGACTCTCACAAATGGCGATGCAAACTTTGACCAGTTGGGATTGGCCCGGAAATGTACGTGAACTTCAAAATGTCATGGAGAGGTCACTGTTGTTGTCAAAGGGTCAGATCATTGAAGCTGAAGATATTGCAATCACTGAGAAGAGAAGAAGTAAATCTGAAAAGTCATTGAAGCCTGGTATGACGGTTTCTGAAGTTGAAAAGCTGTTGATTCTCAAAACTCTGGATTTCACAGAGCAAAATCGAACCAAAGCAGCTCAACTCTTGGGGATCAGTATCAGAACATTGAGAAACAAGATTAACGAATACAAACAGGTGGGAGTGTAATGGGAAACTTTCTCGACAAAACCACAAGGGCCTTAGGCGCCTCGGCGAATCTGAGACTACTTAGGCAAAACATCACTTCGACCAACATAGCCAACGCTGAAACCCCCGGTTTCAAGGCTAAGAAGGTCGACTTTGAAGAGGCGCTTTCTCGAGCGCTAGATCATGAGAGCCTGGGTAAAATGCATGCATCCGATGATGAGCACTTTCTCATTGGGCAAGGTGCAGTTTCGAGACTACGGGCAGATGTTTACGACAATCCAGATATCAACTTGTCGAACGATGGCAACACAGTTGATCTCGAAAAAGAAATGGCAACTCTGAATGAGAACACGATCTTGTACAGAGCGGCACTGCAGTTGATTAATAAAAAACTCGGCGCACTCCGGTACGCTGCTACGGAAGGTTCTAGATAATGGATTTTTCAACGGGTTTACGAGTTTCTTCAAGCGGTTTGTCAGCTCAAAGACTGAGAATGAATACCATTTCGAGCAACATTGCCAATATCAACACGACAGAGACTCATGAGGGTGGCCCTTATAGAAGAAAAGATGTTGTTTTTGAGGCGATTCCAGATGCGAGAAATTTCGGTGAAATTCTCACCTCAGCGCCAGATCGAAACACCCAGCGGGTTCAAGTTACCGACGTTTTGGTAGACCGAAAGGCTCCGATTATGAAGTATGAGCCAAATCATCCAAACGCAAACCCCGAGGGGTATGTGGCTTACCCGAATATTAATTTGATGGAAGAAATGACGAATATGATTCAGGCGACCAGATCATATGAAGCGAACGTTTCCGCGATGCAGGCAACCAAAGATATGGCAATGCGTGCTCTGGAAATTGGTAGATAAGGAGGTCTTAGATGAGCGGACTTACAGTAAGAGCAGCTGAAGGCATCATCGATACAGGTTCAACCACGAGTCAGATCCAATCTGGCAAGATGAAGAAAGACCTTCTCGGCTCTGTCGACAAAGGTCAGAAAACCTTCGCTGACACCCTGACAGATGCTGTGAATGAAGTGAATGCTTTGCAGAAAACTGCAGACAAAAAGATGGAAGATCTCGCGACAGGCAGAGCAAAGAGCTTGCCCGACGTCATGATCGCTGCTGAGAAAGCAGACATCGCCCTCAAGTTGATGGTGCAGGTCAGAAACAAGATTATCGACGCCTATCAAGAAGTCATGAAGATGCAGGTTTGACGTGAGGGAATTGGCTTTGAAGTTTTATCTGGGAGGAACAGTTGGATAAACTATTTGGGAACTTAATAGTTCAATTTCGAGAATTTATGAAGTCGCTCACGCCTGTGAAGCGGGCTGCAATCATCGGGTCGGTGTTTGCGTTCGTTATCGCATTGGTGATCGTGACTGTCATGCTTTCGGGGGCTAACAATGAGGTACTGTTTCGCAACATACCGAATGATCAGATCCCAGTAGTTGTCAGCCAACTCAAGAAAAAGAATATTCCATTTCAGTTGGCAGACAATGGAACAACTGTTCTGGTGCCGAAAGAGCTACTTCACTCCACCCAGATGTCGATCATGACAGAAGTTGGCTCAGGTGATCTTGGGCAGGTTGGCCTAGAGCTTTTTGACAAGCAAGATTTCGGTACCACTTCTTATGCCCAGAGAATCAACTATCAGAGAGCTCTACAGGGCGAGTTGATGAGAGCCATCAACACCTTAACTGCTGTGAAACACTCAAAAGTGATCTTGGCAATTCCTCCAAAGAAGACTTTTCTTGAAGAACAAGGTGAGACTTCTGCTTCAGTCGTGATTGAACTTCAGCCGGGCAAGAGGCTAGCAAATAACCAAGTCAAAGGCATTACCCACTTGGTGGCTTCGAGCGTAGAGCACCTTGAGCCAGAGAATGTGACAGTAGTTGACTCTAGAGGTAAGGTGCTGAGCAAGCATTACTCTGAAGACGGTGCCATGACAGCCGAGCTTCTCGATGTTCAGAAAAAATTAGAAGAGCAGCTAGAAGATCGCATTGAGAGCATTCTTTCTAAGGTGGTTGGAACAGGCAAAGTCATTGCGAAGGTGAACGCTCAGCTTGATCCGCGGAGTATGACAACCCGTGAAGAGCAAGTGAACCCCGATGCGACAGCTCTTAAGAGCCAAGCAACTGAAGAAGAGCTTCTAGATGGTGCAAGAACCAACCCAGCTGGCATACCAGGGGCAAGGGCTGAGCTTCCGGGGGCTCAAGACCAAGGCCAAATTGGCTTTAGGCAGAATGTGAAGAAAGAGCTTCGAACACAGAACTATGAGGTTCCAAAAACGATACGCAACATCAAGCAAGGAGCTGGCGGCATTCAGCGATTGAGTGTGGCCGTACTTGTTGATGGTAAAGAGATCTTCGAGACCTCTGAGGCCGGTGAGGTTTCATCTGAATGGCAAGAGCGCAGTCAAGAAGAGATGACCAAATATGAGACGTTGGTCAAAAACGCCATCGGCTTCAGTACGAAACGGGGAGATAATGTAAGTATTGAAAACATCCGCTTTGAGAAAGAAGACTTCAGCGAGGCAGAGAGACTACTCACGACGCTTGAGCGAAAAAAGTTACTGAACTCATTATTCAAGTGGTCTCTGTTGGGCTTCAGTCTGGCACTCTTCTTCTTCATTGTGGTCAGACCATTCATGAGATGGGTCACAGATTCTTTTCAAGACTCAGTGGAGGACATGTTGCCACGTACAATTGAAGAGTTAGAAGAACTTCAAAGCGTTGATAACAGCTTGCCAGGTATGTCAGGAGCACTACCGGTGTTAGAAGACTCAATTGACCCAGACAAAGCAGAGAGTGAATTGTTGAAAGAGCGAATCATGGCTCTTATGGAGAAAGATGAAGAGAAAGCGGCGGGTGCCTTCAGCCTGTGGCTGTCTAGGAGGGACATGTAATGGCCTTAAGACTGCAGAAAATTGATAATATCAATTTTGACGAGCTTCGTGGATTTGATAAAGCCGCGATACTAGTCAACTATCTTGGTCCTGAGTCGGTTAAGTTGCTGTTCAAGCATATCGACGATGGTGACATTCGCAAGCTTCTCACAACCATGCAAAAGTACCGAATTGTACCAGTTGAGATCACGAAAAAATGCCTTGAAGAGTATTACGAGTCATTGAGCGAGAGTCATGACTATATTTTTTCAGACAATGTGACGAGCAAAGAGACCGTCACAGATTCTGTAGGTGAAGAAAGAGCGAGGGGAATTCTCGGTCACTTGAGTTCGACTTCGCCAGCCCAGAGAGCACTCGAGAGTTTAGAGATTGTGGATGCCAAGTCTCTTTCTAACTTTTTATTGAACGAGCACCCTCAGACCATCTCGGTAATTTTGGCTCACCTGGAGCCAGAGAAGAAAGGTGAGGTTTTAAAGCGTCTACCTGAGAGCCTACAGGCCGAGGTTGTGTTGAGACTGTCAAACCTAGAGCACGTGGCCCCTGAGCTGATCTCTGAAGTTGACAGAGTTCTCAAACAAGAGCTCTCAAACATTGGTACTGTTGAACAAGCTGCTTTGGGTGGAGTTCAGCCGGTCGCAGAGATGCTGAACGTGATGGACAAAAACACTGAGACAGCAATCATGTCGCGAATCGAAGAGAAAGATCCAATTCTTGCTGAAGAGATCCGAAAGCTCATGTTTGTATTCGAAGACATTGTCAAAATCGACGATCGTGGAATTCAAACACTTCTCAAAGAAGTTCCGAACGAGAAACTTCTTTTGGCCCTTAAGACAGCCAACGAAGAGATTCGAGAGAAGGTTTTCAAGAATATCTCAGCAAGAGCTGCAGATCTTCTCAAAGACGATCTCAACAACTTGGGGCCATCTCGATTGTCAGATGTCGAGGGAGCTCAGGTCGAGATTGTGAATACAGCTCGAAGACTCGAGTCAGAAGGAAAGATTTTGATCGCAAGAGGCGGTTCAGAAGACGCATTGGTTTAATTTTTAATCTTCACGGATGAGGGTTATGGCAAATTTTAAAAAGATCATCCAGTCTGAGGATAGCTCGGCACTAGTTTTAAACTACGAGCCAAAAGAGTTTCCCGTCAAGATCACGAAGTCGGCCTCCGACTTTGTGTCTTCTCAGCAAGAATCTGTAAGTGACTTTCAGATCTCAGATCTGGTAGCCGACCAGGTTGGGATCAATGATATTCAAAGACAGTCTATTGAAAAGCAGATCGAAGAGAAGGCCCTGGCCCGCGTCAAAGAGATCGAAGAAAAAGCCTACAAAGAGGCCTATGATCTCGGTCTAATTGAAGGTACCGAAAAGGCGTTTCAGATGCGAAAGGCCGAGCTCGAAGAGAGAGTTCAGGATATCAATAGTCTCTGGATGCTATTTCAAGATATCAAGAAACGACTACTGATTGAAAATGAGCAGG
>JABSOQ010000150.1 GCA_013216195.1 Bdellovibrionales bacterium | reverse complement strand
GCGCATGGCTGAAGCCCCAGAGCGCTTGAGCTCGTTTGTAAGTGAGCTAAATTAGCCTGGTCCGTGCGTTCAAGGCTCTTAGACTTTAGCCTCGTTGTGCGCAGCGTCCTCAATCCTTTATAATAATGATGTGGAGGATTTACCAGCCCAGTCGGCTGTAAGGGCCTTATTGGTTTGAAGTCGGCTTCAAGGAGGAAGGGCTTTGAGTATCTGGGTACTTGCACAAGTGATAGTAAATTTGATTTTTTTGGTTGGTATTGTCGCGATATGGGCACGCATGAAGCGACCTCCAAAAGATGACCCTAGGCTCTCTCGTGGTCTTCAGCTTCTGCAAAGTAAGATATCTGTTTTAGAAGATCTCTCTGATCGCACAGATCGTCAGGTTGAGCAGATGACGAAGTTGCTCGACAACAAAGCCAGGCAAATTCAAAAGAAGTTTCTTGAGGCTGAAAAGCACATACAAAAATTGAAGAGCTCTATGGATCGCTCAATGGAAGTGGCTTCGATATTTCAAGATAAGATCCCGCACGATGAGATTATTGAAAGGCAGAACACAATCAAACATGTGCAAGCCGCACGGTTGGCGTATCAGGGACATTCTGTGGAAGACATCTTGTCTGAGATTGATCTGCCTCGAGAGCAAGTGGAGTTTATTGCCAAAGTTAACAAAGACCAATTGATGTTTGACGAGAGTCAGCTTCCGGCCTGGGTTGAAGCTCCAACCAGTCCTCCTGAAGACATTTCGAGCGCTCAGGCAATTCAAAGCTCTGAGCAATTGGTGGGAGACGAAGATTTTGCTCTGCTAAGTTCAGAGACTACAAACACTTTCGATGCAGCCTCTCCTCAATACGAATCTTTAAAAAAATTGGGAGAAGAGTTTCGCCAGGCTTGTCAGAGCTTTGAAGAGAGAGAGCAGTCTGAAGACGCTCATCAGGCTTGGGAAAGTGTAGAAAAGGTCAAAGAGTCGTTGGCGACCAATCCGACATTTCAGAAAGCTAAAGGCATGACGAATGCCCTGTTGAAGGGCGTCTCTGAAACTCTAAATCAACGTGATCAAGTGCAGGCCTCAGCAGAGTGGGAAGATGACAGTCAAGATGACGAAACCATCAAGATTGAACAAGAGGAGCCCAATGCGGTTGGTGACAAGCCAGTTGAACAGCCCACTCAAAGTCAAGACACACAGTCTGCTGCTGAGAAAGTTGCTGTTGTTGCGAGTGAGCCGAAAAAATTTGGTAGTAACAAAACGATTGTTCAAGACATAGAGATAAAGAAAGTGGTGTTTCCACAAATTGACGTAACAGACAACCTGAGTTAATTCGCAATGAAGTTCACATTACCTAAACTTAGACTGGGCCAGGCCCTTCAAGCAGAGGTCGTAGAGATGAACCGAGATGGCTCATTTATCGTGAACTTTGAAGGTGATCTATTAAGGGTTGTGAACCATGCTAAGGTGAACATTGTGCCTCAACAGATCGTCTATTTGGTAGTGACTCAGTTGCAGCCACTCAAGTTTCAGATTCAGCAGTACAACGGCAAAATCAACCGAATTCATCTAGACCGACAGGCCTAGAGAGTCAGAAAGCATCAACAGAATGAGTGACAGAAGAGCCAACGATATATCGCAAGATAGTTCTATGATCTTCGAAAAGTTGCCACGAGAACAGTGGCGAATAATTCTAGAATGCTCTGCTGGCGTAGGGTTTGCTGATTTTCTATTGTACCTCTCTGTGATCATGGCTGTGGTTGCATTCGCTCTACCTGAGTTTTTTGTGGATACAAAAAAAGCATCAGAGGCTGAACGAGCCATCGTAGAGAGCGATCTTAAACTGATCGGTGAAGCCATTCTTTTGTTAGAAGAAGATGTCGATGTGTTGGCGGGTGTTCCGGGCCCCAACCCTTGTGTTAACGAGCCCGAGGTGTCTGTTGTTGAGGGCGATTGTCAGCTAGGCCTCTATTGCACAAACGGTGAGTATCTGAACTGGAAGGGGCCCTACCTGACAAAGCCGTTAGTCGACCCATGGGGCCAGCCCTATTATCTTGATAACGACTACAAAGGTAAGAGCAAAATGCAAAGAGTCGTCGGATCAATGGGGCCAAATGGGCTTCAAGATTTTCACGGCAAGGGCGATGACTTGATTGTAGTTCTTTGTGAAAGGGGGAGTTGATGCCCTCTTTTAAGGTCTTGCTAGCTCTTTTGCTCTTCTTTACTGGTGCTTATAAGTTCTCTATTCTCGTGCAGCAGCGAAAACTTTTTGAACCTTTGCAAATGAGATCATCAAGGGGGTTAGCGCGCGACAATGCTCCTCCATTAGTCGTTACTGCGAAACAGGCAAGAGAGTACCGCGCCAAAATTGAGAGAATGAAAAACGGTATTGCAGGCGAGGCAGCTAAAGAGCTTAGTGGTATTGAATCAGAAAGACCAAAATCGGCATCTAAGCAAGCAGGGGGGGCTCAAGCAGGGCAAGCGGAATCAACTTCTGGTCGGGTAAGGCCGACTGAGCAAACTTCGAGTGCTGGATCAAAACAAGCATCACAGGGTTTGAATTCCGGCACTGCAGAGCAAACAGAACAAAGTCACTCAGCTGCAACAGATGCCGAGCCCCGAGATCCGAACAAGAAGTACTACAAGGTAAATTGTGAAGCGAGGAATGAAAGCGGTCTCATGCCAGATGTGGTTTGGCGGAGGCTGGTTGAGAAAGCCGGCAAACGGTATGTGGTCTTACAGGCTGATACCGATTTGACTCAAGTTTCTGTAGAGAACTTTGGGGGAGAGGGATGTTGGCCTAAGCTCTGGAGTTTAAACCCTGAAATACAAAACCCCCATAAGGTTCCTGGTGGAACCAAAGTGGTGTTCGGGGCTAATCGATAGTCGATTGAAAAGCTGTCGCTATTTGGTCGACTCTTTTACGAATCGAGTCATGTAGTATCTCACAAGATAGTCGAGATTAATTTTCTTGTCGTCGTAAGTCCATTCGAGTTCGCCAAAAGCTTTCCATCTTGCTCTTAAGTTGTCGCTGCCATCATCTGCTACCTGTGAGCCATTATTTGGATTTGCGAATATGGGGTTGCCGATTGAGTTGAACTTGATCTTAATGATACCAGGCCTGTTGACTGAGAAGATCAATTTGAAGCCATTGCGAAACAGCATGAAGTCGGCCTCAGTCTTTGAGATACCGTAGAGTTTGAGAGTGCCTATTGAGGAGCCTTTGAGCTGATTGAATGCAGATGCTGACTCAATGAAAGCTGCTTTTAAATCGCGCATGAATTCGAGTGTGGCTTCAGCCAGGTGTTTTTCGGGGTCGAAGCCGCCACTGACATCAATAACACCAGATTCTTCCATCTGCTGTTCTGCCAAAACCAAGTCTTTGATCCAATTGATTTTGTCCATATTGCCCCCACTACAAAGCATTTGGTGGCTCCAAGAAATGCTGTCGCGCCACATCATTATCCTTTCTTGAGGCAGACAAAAAGTCAAGTTTGACATTCGCCTTTGATTTTCTACAATTAGGAGGTCAAACACCATAGGAGATGGACATCATGATTCGATATGTATTAGCCGCACTGATTTGCCTCACATTTGTCGCCAACACGAGCTGTTCGAGCAAAAAGAAAGCCAAGGACGACGTAGCAGCAGGAGACGTGGCAGCTGACCCTAATGTGGCGAGCAAAGACCTTCAATTCGATCCTCTAGGCAGTGACAGCGGAAATATCGCCGGTCTCTCTACCATTAATTTTGAGCTTGATAAATCTACTTTAAATGAGAGCTCACGAACTAAATTGGCTGAAAATGCAAAATGGATCAAAGATCACCCTGGCCTAACTATTCAGATCGAAGGCCACTGTGATAGCCGTGGTTCGGTTGAGTACAACTTGGCACTTGGTGAGAGACGTGCGCAGTCGGTTAAAAGCTACCTGACCAACCTAGGCGTCGAGGGCAAGAGGCTGACAATTATTAGCTATGGTGAAGAGAAGCCAGTTGCCACAGGTGATTCAGAGTCAGTTTTCGCTCAAAACAGAAGAGCTAACTTCGTTCCACTTCCAAACTAAGCTAAAGGGAAGTAGATCACGATGACAAATCGTTCGCTTATCCAAATGGCGCTCCTAACAATAGGGGCGCTTTTTGTTTTTGGCTGCGCAGGCCCCAAACCCTATAAAGAATACTCAATGGCCTACACCTCATTAAAGGCTGCTGAGCTGGCAGAGGCCTCTAGGTACTCTCCAGGCTACTGGTCGAAGGCAGAACGCCTTTACAGAGAGGGTGAACATGCCTATAAGCAGAACTTGAACTCACAGGCTAAAGAGCTGTTTGTTCAGGCTCAGCGTTATGCTGAGAGAGCTGAGAATGTGACTCGGCTGCGAAAATTCAAATCAGGAGGTGCGCCTTGAAAACTAAGTGGACTGCAATCTTAATAGCAGCAGCTCTATTGACCTCAGGGTGTGTGATGACTCGTGAGCAGATTCGCGAGGGTGCAACCCCAGGTGAAGGTCAGTCTGAAATCTCTCAGATGCAGGTGAAGCGTGCGGAAGAAGTCGCTCGTATGGATGAGCTTGAAGAGAGTGTGCGTTTGCTAAGAGGCGAAGTGGAAGTCGCTCAAAATCAAATCACCCAAATGGAGCAGGCGAAACAAGCTGCTGCAAGTGAGGCTGGCGAGCAGCAGGCGATGTCTTCAAAATCTATGGAGCAGAGGCTTGTGATATTTGAAGAGGCCTTGAGGTCGTTTGAGACAAAACTTGTAGCGATGAGTGCCGAGATTCAAAAACTCAAATCTCGCCCGGCAGCAAAAGCCGCATCCGCGACAAAGCCAAAAGCTGAGAGCGTTGGCAATTACGGTGGTGCTCAGAAATCTTTTGATCAGAAGTCATGGAAGCAGGCCATTGTTGGTTACGAAAAATATCGTGAACTGAACCCAAAAGGGAGGCGTTATGCCGACGCCACTTACAAAATTGGTGTCTGCTTTCAGGAGCTTGGCATGAAGACTGAAGCCAAAGCTTTTTATGAAGAAGTGATAGCCAAATATCCGAAGTCTAACACAGCAAAAAAGGCAAAATACCGTCTTTCTCAAGTGAAGTGATGTCTAAAAAAATAAAGCGAGTACTGGCCATTGAAACGAGCTGTGATGATACCTCTGTATCAGTTGTAGAAGCTGATGGTCGTGTTTTGAGTCTTCTCTCTGCAGATCAAGATTTGGTGCACAAGCCTTTCGGGGGCATTGTTCCTGAGATTGCGAGTCGCAATCACACCATGACTCTATTGCCTCTTCTGCAGAAGACTCTTGAGCAAGCGAATCTTGGTTGGAGCGACATCGATGGCATCGTGGTCACGGCCAGGCCAGGGTTGATTGGCTCTCTGCTCGTTGGGGTAATTACTGCCAAAACTCTGTCTCTGAGTTTCGATAAGTTGTTGCTCGGAGTGAATCATCTTGAGGGCCATTTGCTAGCACCATTTTTAAAAGATGATGAGTACGCTCCCCCTGAAAATTTTGGCTACCCCTATGTGGCACTGGCAGTAAGCGGCGGGCATACTCAGTTTTACCTGGTCAAGGGTGTGGGGCAGTATGAAGTTATCGGTCGCACTCTTGATGACGCTGCTGGTGAGGCATTTGATAAGTTTGCCAAGCTTTTAGGTCTTGGGTTTCCTGGTGGTGTCCAAGTAGACAAGTTGGCGCAGCAGGGAGATGCGAGTGCTTATCAGTTTCCTAGAGCGCTTATTCATGAAGACACATTGAATACGAGTTTCTCAGGTTTGAAAACTGCAGCTCACAACCAACTGAAGAAAATGGCTCCTGAAGAAATTGAAGAGCGTAAGGCCGATCTATGTGCCAGCTACCAGCAAGCTATCGTGGATGCGCTCATGGCGAAGTTAAAGAAGGCTGTAAAAAAACATAAGATGAGACGTGCGATTTTAACAGGAGGCGTAAGTGCCAACTCTGGCCTTCGACAGGCCGCACAGGCTTGGGCCAGTAAAGCCGGAGTGGAGTTGGTAGTGCCGCCCATTCGTTATTGCACTGTCAATGCGGCTATGATAGGGCGAGCAGGAGTGCTTCGTATGAACCAAGGGGAGCGCTCCGATCAGACATTATCGCCGCAAGCGCGCTCGCTTGAATCAGACTTTATCTCTGGTCGGTCTCGTTGAGCGACCGCAAGCAGAGAGTTCTAGATCATTTGAGTTCAATGGGTGCTGCTCCGAAGAGATCACTTGGTCAGAACTTTTTGATAAGTGATATTGTGATCGACAAGATCATTTCGGTAGCCAAACGGTCTGGTTGCCAACAGATTGTAGAAGTCGGCCCAGGTTTAGGTGCGCTCACCGAAGACCTAATTCAGATTGGCAAGCCCCTTCAGCTGCTCGAGATGGACAAGCAATTTGCGGAACACTGGCGGCAGCAGGGCTTGAATGTGGTTGAGGGAGATGCGCTAAAGCTAAATTGGGCAGAGCTGGCACTAGAGGACTGTCTTTTCGTGAGTAACCTGCCCTATCAGATCTCATCGAGCCTGGTGGTTGAGAGGAGTGTTGAGCCAAAGGGCGTGTCTGAGATGGTCTTAATGTTTCAAAAAGAAGTCGCGCAAAGGTTGAGAGCTGAGCCTAAAAACAAGAGCTATGGGCTACTAACGGTTATAGCTCAGGCTGCTTGGAGGATCCGAACAGTTTGCGATGCTGGGCCCAGGGAATTCTATCCGCCGCCGAATGTTGCGAGTCGGGTGCTACATTTCACGAAATCACGCCAATTTGATGGAGATTGGCAGCTATTTTTGAAAATCTTGAAGGCTGGCTTTGCCAAACGACGAAAATATTTGCTCTCAAATCTGAATTCTGTGATTCTCGAGCACAATTTGCAGCCTGAGGTCGTAAAGCAGGCCCTGTTAGATCTGGGCCATTCTGAGCAAGCGAGGGCAGAAGAGTTGAAAGTCGAAGATTGGGTCAGGCTAATTCAGGCTTTTGAAGCTGAAAGTAAATAAGGAATTTTGTGGGCATTAAAGTGATTTCTGACAACCGAAAAGCCAGGCACGATTACGAGCTGGTAGAAACTTTTGAGGCAGGTATGTCTTTGGTGGGTAGTGAGGTGAAATCACTTCGCAATGGCCAAGTGAACCTTAAAGATTCTTATGTGGCTTTTCGGCGCGACGAAGCCTATTTGCAGAATGCTCATATTAGTGTGTACGCAGCAAGTAGTTACAACAATCACGAGCCTGAGAGGCTGCGCAAACTGCTTTTGCATCGAGAAGAGCTCGATAAGATCTCGCGGGCAATGCGCGAAAAAGGTCTTACCTGTGTGCCAACCAAGATCTATTTTAAGAACGGTCGAGTAAAACTACAAATCGCATTGGCCCGAGGAAAACAAAAGGGTGATAAACGTGACTCGATTAAGAAACGCGACGCCGATCGTTCGATTCAGAAGGCAATAAAACACTCTCGTTAAGGTGAATAGGGGCCAAGGTTTTAGCATCGACCCCGAGTTGCTTTTGCTTTTCTTCAATTAAGTTTCGCCAAGCCAAATAAGCATCTCGGTTTTGAGGATCAATCGCGAGTTTTTGTAGAAAAGCGAGATCTCGTTTTAGGTTCACCTGAAACGACTCATAGAAGTAATTGTAAGTCTCAATAAGATCATTGAACTCATCTCGTTCACGAGTGCTAACAGGCGCTTGGTCCCATCTGCCGCGCGAGAGCCCACGAATATGATTTTTCAAAACATTGACTGGGCCAACGATTCGGCTTGTCAGTTTGAGGCCCAGGTACCAAAAGAATGCGAGAGTGCCAAGCACACCTGACACTATAATTAGATTTAGCCAAGCTCTTTCACGCTCAAGGTATTCAAGTATTTGAGGGGCATTGTCATAGGCAAGGTCGACAAAAATTTGATAGTTCTCATTCAAGAAGAAAATGCTCGGCAGCACAGATACAGAGGTGCCAATGATAGCAGCCAATAACACGACAGATGTGTACTTCAGTTGGAAGTCTTTATCGATAAACCTAGAGCTTCTCATCGTGAAGCTTGGTGTTCTTTTTGGTGTTGGCCTTCTGTAAGGGAACATATCTTTATCTTATCAGCGTTGTTTTTTAATGAAAGCTCATCTATCCTCTAGCTATGAAGTCAGGAGTAACGTCAGTCGGCAAAATCTTCCACCTCGGCACAACTTTCTTAGGTGCATTTCTTTGTCTCAACCTATTGGCTTGTTCCACGGGACAAAGGTCTGAGTCGACAAACCCAGCTAATCTTGCTGATCAACTCGATGAAGAGGTCTCGTTAAAGTCTGATCGTGAGAAGTTTGCAGAGCTGAGAAAAGACATTCCAAAGAGTCAGCAAGTTCAGAATGATGAGCTTGCAATGGATTTAGAGCTTCTGACAAAGGTTAACAAAAAACCCTCACGAATTCGCACAGAGTTCCAGAGGCAAGTGAGTCGAATACGAAATGATTTTCGAAAAAAATCAGGTCGCATTCGCACCGAGTTTCGAGATCAACAAAAAAAACAAAGAGACGATTTTCTTGAGAGACTTAAACGAGAACGTGAAGAGTTCAATAGTTCCAAGGCGCCTGATCGAGAGCGAACAAAGCGTTTTTATGCGCAACAAGATGTTGCTCGCAAAGACTTTTTCGCGGGTCAAAAAGACCAGCGAAAAGAGTTTGATTCAAAAATGCGACAAAAATCAAAAGACTTCAATGCCAATATGAGAGAGCGTATTGGTCAATTTGAAGAGCAGTTGCGATTGTACAAGAAAAACTATAACGCAAAGAAAAAAGAAGAGCGTGAGCAGAAGAAGCTAATAAAGCAAGAGCAAAGGGACGCTAGCAAAGGTCAACAAGCACCATCTGCAGACTACTTCAAGAAAGATCCAAGGCTCGAGAAACAGACTCAGCAGATTATGCAAGAATTCGACGAGATGAAAGCTAAGCCTGGTAGCACTCTTGAGTCGGGACCATAAGTTAAGGATTTTACAATATGAAAAAGCCTATCAACATATTTTTCA
>JABSOQ010000149.1:3730-9000 GCA_013216195.1 Bdellovibrionales bacterium | reverse complement strand
AGAAGACGACACCAATATTTCGACCATCGCAAAGATGGCTCTAGAACAAGTGGGTGGCCACACGGTAACTCACGTTGAAAATGGTGAGGAGGCACTCCAACTCGCGCTGGCTGACGACCCTGATTACGATGTCATTTTGCTAGATGAAATGATGCCTGGGTTAAACGGCTTGGCAGTTTGTAAATCGTATTTCGAGCAAACTCAAAACAGAAAGCCCGTGATTTTTTTAAGCGCTAAGTCGCAAGCTGCTGACATTCAAGAATTTAAAGATCTTGGTGATGGCTTTATCCCAAAGCCTTTTGACCCCATGACTCTTAATCAGTCAATTGAAGAAGTGTTGAGCCGAGTTGCCAACGAGAGGAAGTCTGCATGACCCTACTCTCTTCAGTTCGCTTCAAAATGTGGATGATTGCCATACTCGGTTTTTCGACCGCGGCAGCTTGCACATGGAAAACTGTAGAGTCGTGGCAGCGCCATAAGGCCATGTATCACTCACTTAATGAGAGCTTCGAACTGGAAGATCAGATCAAAGCCCTCAAATCGAATAAATTTGATGAAGTTGTCTTTGAGAAACTCCAAAAGGTAAGAGCTCGAATTCAACCCAAGCAACGTGCCACGGCCTTAAGTGACTTGATTCAGGCTTACTCAAGTCAGAGCCCATTTCTTCTCAAGAAAAGGGTCAACTTTTTTATGAAGACTGAGAGTGAGTTTCGAACCTATGGTCGCAAAATGCTCAATTATTGGGAGACCAAGATCAATTATTACGGCCCCCTCTCTGCCGGCGCTGCAGCACTTACATTGTTACTCATGATGGTTTACTTGCAATACGGTGTGTTCAAGCCAGTGTCAGATCTTTCGCAAAAAATGACTGACTTTGTAAACCAAAAGTACACCTACCAATTCTCAGTACCTAAACGGACCGAAATTGGTTACCTACACTCGACTTTCAATTCAATGGCTCAAAGAGTGTTGCTTCAACTTGAAGAGCTGAAAAGCTTAGACCGAGCCAAGTCTGAGTTTTTGAGTATTGCTAGCCATGAGCTGCGAACACCTTTGACTTCGATAAAAGGGTCTTTGAGTCTACTGCAAAGTGGTATCGCCGGAGAAATGAATGAGTCGGCAACCAATCTCATGAACATTGCAGAGGTTGAAACCGACCGTCTGATTCGATTAATTAATGACGTGCTTGATCTTGCTAAAATTGAAGCCGGCAGGTTTCCGTTGAACCAAGATTGGTCGCCCTTGCAAAAACTAGTGTCAGACACCTTCAACGGGCTAGATGGCCTGGCTGCAACAGCAAAAGTCAATTTGGTGGCGGCTCAACTGCCACCTATAGATGTCTATATCGACCATGACCGAGTACAGCAGGTGCTAACTAACTTGATCTCAAATGCGATCAAATTTAGCCCAGAAAATGGCAATGTCTCAATTCGCTGCGAGCTACTCAACGGCGGCTCCATCAAAATTGAGGTTTGCGACCAGGGCCGAGGCATTGACCCCGAGGACCAAGAGCGAATCTTTGAACAGTTCTCACAAGCCTCTGGCCCGAAAAAGCCATTGGTCAAGGGTACTGGCTTAGGCCTTGCCATCGCAAAAGCACTTGTTGAAGAGCACAACGGAAGCGTAGGCGTGCAATCTACGGTGGGCGAAGGCTCCCAATTTTATTTCACGCTACCCGATTGGCGAAAAACACAGGCTGAAGAAATTGAGAGCCTAGAGCATGAGGTGATAGCGGCATGAGTTTTACAGATCTATTGTCACAGTTAAAAGTGGAATACGTAAGCGGATTGCCTGCCAAAATCACAACTATCCGTGAGCATCTGGCTAGTGAAGACCTCATCGCTTTGCGAACTGATTTTCATAAGCTCAAGGGAAACGGCAAAACTTACGGGCTACCTGAGATCTCAGAGCTTGCCGCCTTGGTTGAATCACATTGCCTCGAGACCCCTGAGAGCGCACTTGGAAGCGTTGAGACTGCCGTAGAGCTACTCGAAGATATCTTCCAGCATCGACAGTCTGATCGAGAGCTGAATTTGTCTAAAGACCCCCGATTTCAAAGCCTAAGCAGGGGGCCTGTTGCCGCTTAAACAGATAGGCCTGAACCCTCTCTGCCCCATTACGATATAGCTACTCAGCCAGCTGAATCTCTGTTAGTTTCAAACAAAACATCAGCAGAGGTGAGTCGAATATGGATATCTCTTCTTTAAGCAAAGCTATTGGCCCAGACCGCATAAGTACTGACGAAGAAGCTCTTCAGACCTACGGTAAAGACTGGACTAAACACATCGAGGCCAAACCCACAGCAGTAGTGTTTCCGACCTCTACTGATGAAGTTGTCAAACTGGTAAATTGGGCCCGTGAAAACAAAGTGGCGCTAGTACCATCGGGTGGCCGAACAGGCCTTAGTGGCGCTGCCATTGCCTCTAATGGCGAGGTTGTCGTCTCTTTTGAGAAGATGAATAAAATCTTAGGCTTCAACCCTGTCGACATGACGTTAGAAGTCGAGCCTGGAGCCATCACCGAAGACATTCAGAACTACGCAAAAAACCAAGACCTATTGTTTCCTGTAGATTTTGCCTCTCGAGGCTCGAGCCAGATTGGTGGTAACATCGCGACCAATGCTGGCGGCATCAAAGTCGTACGCTTTGGCTTGATTCGAAACTGGGTCGCAAGTCTTGAAGTTGTGACCGGCGAAGGTGAAGTACTTCAGCTGAATAACTCGCTTATCAAAAACGCTTCTGGCTATGATCTCAGGCACCTATTCATTGGCTCTGAGGGCACCCTCGGGTTTATCACCAAAGCCGAGCTACACTTAGCCAGGCCCACATCAGAGCCGTCCGTGTTTTTGTTTGCTGTACCTGAGCTAGATGGAGTGATGAATATCTACTCTGCCTTCAAAGCGCAGTTTGACATGCTTGCTTTTGAGATGTTCACCGATGTCGCATTAAAGTATGTCGAAAAAAGCTCTGGCCTCAAAAGCCCACTTGGAGAAGCAGCTCCCTACTACGTAGTGGCAGAAATTGAGAGTGGCTCTGAGACTGAAATGGAAAAAGCAATGTCCGTGTTCGAAACTTGTATGGAGAAGGGCTGGCTTGTTGATGGTACTGTTGCTCAATCGGCTCAGCAGGCCACTGATATTTGGCGTTTGAGAGAAGACATTTCTGAGGCGACTAGTCCATGGGAGCCCTACAAAAATGACGTCTCTGTTCGCATCTCAAAGGTTCCTGAGTTTCTCGACGACGTCGACTCTATATTGAAGTCAAATTACCCAGACTTTGAAGTGGTTTGGTTCGGCCACATCGGCGATGGTAACTTGCATATCAATATTCTTAAACCAGAGAACTTAAGCAGCAGCGAATTCATGGCCTCTTGTCACAAAGTTGACGAGCTACTGTTCAAAAAGATCGAATCATTCGGCGGAAGCGTCTCTGCGGAGCATGGTGTGGGTCTAACAAAGAAGCCCTACCTTCATCATACAAGAAGCCAACAAGAGATCACTTACATGAGATCAATCAAGAAGGTTTTTGACCCAGATGGTATTTTAAACCCAGGTAAAGTCTTTGATCTTTAAGCCCTGAAGGGCTGAGACCTCCTGCGTCTTGGCCCGATGTAGATTTCACCCAAACTGAGTTGTCCCTGATCACGGACACCCCCCATTTTTTTCATTACGCCGAATGCATTTTACAAATTCAGCCTGATGAATGAGCTTATAGTCGGCCGGGGGAGAAGTTCCTCCGAATGTTTAGGGGGGAATTTCATATGTATTATCGCGCTGCAGCCATGCTGCTTATGGCGTCGTTATGTTCAAACGCCATTGCCATTCAACAAGTTGATTTAAGTGATGCAAAACAACGCTGCTCTTCGCCAGTAGAAGGTGAACCGGTTGTTTATAGCCAAGACTTCAAATGGGGCTATGAGTTCGACGAAATGGCCAATCGCTACCAAGAGATTTATGAGAGCGGCAAAAGACTCCATATGCGAGCCTACTACGACCAATCTCAAGATCATTTTGTGTTTCCAGGCGAGAGACTCGGCAAGAAGTATACGGTTAAGATTCCGGAGCACTTCATTGCCAATATCGCAATTCATCTCGAAGAGGGGCTAAAGCGTGATTACGCCGACTACGTGTTTTTTCCAGACATCGGTCACTCTCACTTCTTTGTACCGAATAAGTTTTACGATGAGGTGATTCGGCCGCTACCTGTGGCCGATCGAGCCAAACGCTACGAGCTGATGATGCAACATGAAGGAGTCAAAGTTCTGTATCACACTGCTGAGCAGTTAGGAATGAAAGACCGAGAGACTAAAGAACTGTTCGATGACGACTACTTGAGGTGGCGTTACTACACCCGTAACTTGGTCGGCTACAATAATGGAGCGCGAAAGGTTGAGATTCACAAAAAGCTCAACGACGGCTTCAACACTGTTCATGACCATGATGGTGGGGATTATAAGTACTGGGGCGCCGGCTTTAACGTAAGTGCCAGCAAAGACGGATGCTTTGCCTTCAAAACTAAAGAGGGTGAAACTCACTACTTTGATTTGAGTCTCGAAGACCTGCCTTTTGACCCGGGCAAATCCACTGGAGACGAATTTTTATACGGAGATCAAATCTCTGGACTGTAAAACTACTTAAAGTCGCAGTAGACATCTGCACCCGCCAAAGGCGAGTGCAGCTTGCGGCTGACCCGAGGTCTTACAAGAAACGTGTCTTCAAAGAGGTCTCAAGCTCAGAGATTTTGTTTTTAAGGTCTGTGTACTCACCAGACTCAATGTCAAAAATCACATAGCCGATTTTAGGGTCAGTCGCCAGGTACTGGGCTGCTATGTTGGCTCCAGATTCTGACACTAGCGAGTTGATCTGACTCATTACCCCAGGCACGTTTTTGTGCACATTTGAAATTCTCGAGCGGTCTCTTTTCGCTGGCGGATCTAGCTGTGGAAAATTCACCGAACCAAAAGTGGAACCTGTTAAAAGATAGCGCTTAATGCTCTCTGAAACCTCTCCGCCGATAGCAACCTGCGCCTCTTCAGTGCTGCCCCCAATGTGGGGGGTCAAGATAACATTGTCGTACCCTCTGAGAGGTGACTCGAACTCTTCTTGATTGTTTTTGGGCTCTGACGGAAACACATCAATTGCGGCTCCTGACACGTGACCAGAGTCAAGGTTGGCAACCAAGTCTTCAATCACCACGACTGAACCTCTTGAGGCGTTGATCAAATAACTACCTGGTTTCATATGCTGAAACTGAGCTTGACCAAACATGTCT
>JABSOQ010000149.1:0-3720 GCA_013216195.1 Bdellovibrionales bacterium | reverse complement strand
CGAAGTCAGACTGCCCGAGTAACTCATCAAGAGAATCAACTGGAGCTGCGTTACCAATGGGAAGCTTTTTAACAATATCGTAATACAGCACATGCAGACCCATGGCCTCAGCTAATACGCTGACTTGAGTTCCGATATGCCCATAGCCCACAATGCCTAGAGTCTTGCCTCGAACCTCGCGGTTACCCAGAGCCGATTTTTTCCACACGCCTTTGTGGGCGGCAGCATTGATTAGACCGAGATTGCGAGAAAGCGAGATCATCTCGGCAATCACGAGCTCAGCAACACTTCTCGTATTGCTATAAGGAGCGTTGAAAACAGGAATGCCCATCTGATTAGCTGTTGTCAGATCAACTTGATTGGTGCCAATACAAAAGCAACCAATGACTTCAAGCTGTGGGTTCTTCACCAGAATATCCTCAGTCAGCTGAGTCTTTGAGCGGATACCGACACCTTGGTAGGCTTGCAGTTTTTCTGCTAGCTCTGAGGGCTCTAGGGCTCCCTTTTCGTAATCGACTTCAAAACCAGCCTCTTCTAAGCTAGTTTTGGCTCCTGGATGAATACCTTCTAACAATAAAATTTTCATAACCGAACCAGTCTATAAGAGATTGAGCATGAATTTATCATACTGACGCGCAAGTGCAATTGCCCGAAGCAAATGCTAACCAACTGCTCAACTTGCAATGCCCGCAAACAGGGCATTTCAGAGGCCTTAACAGAGCCTAGAAAGCCATTGCCAAACACAAATAATCCAGGAATATTGGGCACATTCGTACCAAGAGGGGATCATGACTTTAGAATCGATGTGGCTAAATCCGATTTACCAACAAACCGCAGCGCTCGTCATCGGCTTCATTGTAATGGTGGGAGTTGTGTTACGGCTTGTGAGCACAAAAAGCCCTCACTTCGCTGCGGCCTGGGCGTCGGTTAAAAGCTGGTTCTTCGTCGCACCAATCTTGTTTGTGGTTTTCGCACTCCCCTCCCCATGGCCACTTGTGTTTTTGGTTTTAGTCGGAATCTTCAGCGCAAAGACTTTCTACCAAATGGTCGGCATGTATCATCGCAGCTGGTTCATTTGGGCAACTTACCTTTTTATGATCGCCTTAGGTATAGCCACTTACAAACAGGTCGGCTCCGCCTACAACATCGCACCGATGGTCTTCTTGGGGCTCGTCTCGATCATACCAGTTTTAAGAAACTCAGCGACCCATATGGTTCAGTACATGGCCCTGTCTTTGATGGCTTGCATTTTCTTTGGCTGGTCATTCATGCATCTGGGCCGACTACTAATGCTAGAAGGTGGCGTGTTCCTGGTGCTCTATCTCTACATGTTGAGTGAATTTGCTGAGAACACCAGCTTCGCAGGATCTCGTTTCTTCGGTAAATGGAAGCCCTTTAACAAAATCAACACCCGGGTCAGCATTGAAGGCCTTCTGATCTCAATCGTGCTTTCTATGCTTCTTGCTTGGGGCATGAGACACTTACTGCCAGATCGATCAGAGAAATTCTGGATCGCAGCTGGGCTTGTTGCCGTTCTGTTTGGCACCTTTGGCGATTTGATTCTTTCTGTCATCAAGAGGGACCTTGGCATCAAAAACACAGGAGTGTTTATTTTCGGGCGTGGCGATATTTTGAGCCGCACTGACAAACTCATCTTCGTAGGCCCGATGTACTACTACGTCTACCTCTATCTTCAGCAGGCAGGCTAAAAGGCATGAAAGACTGGAACTACGAAAATGAACAATGGACTAGGTTGCCAACTCACTTAAAGCACCTGCCACTCTTCACTCGAAATTTTGACCTGATGAGTATGTTTTTTCGCACTTTGTGGGGCCTGTTTCTAAAGGTGTTTGCTTTTCGGTTTTTAGTTCGCTTGAAAGTGAAAGGTGATTTTGAAGCCCTGTACAAAGAGCACCCGCGGCTCATCATCATCTCAAACCACGCTAGTCATTTAGATGCCGTTAGCATCGCTGCTGCAGTGCCCTTTAAGTACTGGCTCGACCTGTACATGTCTGCCGCCAAAGACTATTGGTTTAAAAACACAGTTTTCACTTTCTTTTCAAAACATGCTCTTGGTGCGATCCCAATTGACCGCAAAGACAAAAAGGGAGAGGCCATCAAACTTTGTGTGGCATTGCTAAAGACGCTTCCACGAATTTGGCTGATTTTGTTCCCCGAGGGCACGAGATCTAAAGATGGCTACATCCAACCTTTTAAGAGAGGCGTAAGTCTATTTGCTGAAAAAACTGACACCCCTATTTTGTTTCTCTATCTTGAGGGCAATGCTGAGCTCATGCCCAAGGGCCGGGCGATACCGAAACCAGGCCCCCTCACCATTCATGTTGGCCCCGTCGTGCCTCCTCCAGCGCCTGTCGATGAGCTGATGATGAAGTACCACGACTGGGTGGTCACAATTAATCCTCAGGCCTCCGGCCCCAACGATGACAACGCCCCCTCAAACACCGAATTGAGCGCACCTCAAGGCTAATTATTGATTTTGAGCCTCTTTGTGATAGCTGTATTGAGCTATGGTTAAGAACACGTTTACTCTACATGTCGCCACCATCAATGGTAGCGGAAGTCAGTCTTCGAACAACGTTTTAGTGCGATCACTATTTCGCATGGGCCTACCAGTTGGGGGCAAAAACTTGTTCCCCTCAAACATTCAAGGCCTACCAACTTGGTACACCATTCGTGTAGATCAGCAGGGCTTTACAAGCCGGTTGGCCGAGTACGACATTTTGGTAGGCATGAACCAGGCTACGTTTGAGCAAGATCAAAAGAATCTAAAAGCCGGAGGTCACTTCTTTTACAATGGCGACTTCAAATTAGTAGAAAGCCTTGTTCGTAAAGATATCAAGGCCTACCCGATTCCTTTTCGAAGCCTGACTGAACCTCTTAGTAAAAGTGCGAAGTTGAGAAAATTGCTCACCAACATGGTCTACGCCGGTGTGATCTCAAGAATGCTCGGCATACCAGATGACACAATCAAAGCCACAGTGAAGCACCAGTTTCAGGGTAAAGACAGCGTCATTGACTCTAACATCGCTGCAATCGAGGCTGGTAGGAGCTACGCCGAAGAGAACTTGCAACCTGATGAGTTTCCACTTCAGGTTGAGCCAATTGCCGGCGGTAATGACAACCACATTTTGATTGACGGCAACACAGCATCAGCGATGGGCTTAATGGATTCGGGCTGCAGCTTCGTGGCATGGTACCCCATCACACCTTCTTCGTCGCTTGTTGAGAGCTTTGAAAAGTTCGCAAGAAAATACAAAAAAGAGGAAAATGGCAAAGCGACCTACGCCGTAGTTCAAGGCGAAGACGAGCTGTCATCAATTTGTATGGTTATAGGTGCCGGTTGGGCAGGAGCAAGAGCTATGACTGCAACCAGCGGCCCTGGCTTGAGTCTAATGGCAGAGGCCGCTGGCCTCGCCTACTTTGCTGAAGTGCCCGCGGTAATCTGGGATGTGCAAAGAGTTGGGCCGTCGACAGGCCTGCCAACTCGAACCATGCAAGGTGATCTGCTGTCTGCCTACACTCTTTCACACGGAGATACTAAGCACGTCGTACTGATGCCACAAGACCCTAATGAGTGTTTTGAGTTTGCTCGCGTAGCCTTTGATATGGCTGAAGAGCTACAGACACTGGTTATCGTGCTAACTGATCTCGATATCGGTATGAACCAACACATTGTCGAAAAACTCAAGGTGAACCCTG